>JAGCZM010000017.1 GCA_017960005.1 Eggerthellaceae bacterium | reverse complement strand
TTTCACTTCTTTAACTGTACCGGTATGATACTTCTTATATTTACATTCCTGCTTCATAATGTATATGATGACAGCCGCTGGAACTTTTCTAAGACTACCTTTGCCATTCTCGAAGCCTTCGGTGTCAACCCCACCGCCATCCTCGCCGGTGCCGGAATCTTATCGTTGGTCATAGGCCTCGGTGCTCAGCCTCTGATTGAAGACATCATCGCAGGCTTGTTCATCATCTTCGAAAACGTATTCGATGTCGGCGACATCATCGTCATCGACGGATACCGCGGCGCGGTCAAAGAGATCGGCATCCGCACCACCAAGATCGAGGATACCGGCGGCAACATCAAAGTCGTCAACAACTCCGACATCAAAAACCTCGTCAACATGTCCGATGAGCTTTCTTTGGCCATTTCCGAGATCCAAATCGAATACGGCGAGTCCATCGAGCGCGTTGAGGCCATCATCAACGAAAACCTCGACGCTATCAAAGAGGCCATCCCCGCTGCTCATGGCAAAATCGACTACGTCGGCGTTTCCCAGCTCGCTTCTTCGGGCGTCACTTTACGCTTCTGGGCACACTGCAAAGAAAAGGACATCTTCCAGGTTCAGCGTGACTTGAACAGACAACTCAAGCTCATGTTCGACAGAAACAAGATCAATGTTCCCTTCCCGCAGGTCGTTGTTCACGACGCAAAGAAATAACCTTCTTCCTTCTTTTCGATGATTATGATTACGCCCGCGAAAGCGGGCGTAATTGTTTCCGGGCAAAGAAATACCGCGCAAAAGCGCGGCTTGGAAATTATGGTGGGCCCTGCAGGATTCGAACCTGCAACCAAGGGATTATGAGTCCCCTGCTCCACCGTTGAGCTAAGGGCCCGCGTTTTGTCAGTACACCATTCCCATGGCCTCCAAAACCTCGTTTAAGGTTTCGTCGGCAACTTTGCGGGCACGGTTATTGCCATCATGAATGACGTCTTTAATATAATCCATATCCTTGGACAATTCGTTTCTGCGCTGGCGATGCGGCTCCAAAAACGTATTAACCGCACGAATGACATAAGCCTTCAGCGCGCCGGAACCGGCCTCGCCTATCTCATCGGCGATGTCTTCCACCGAAACCCCGGAGCAAAGGGACGCGGTCGTCAAAAGAGCGCTGACGCCGGGTCGATTCTCCTTGTCGTAGTAAATCTTGCGCTCGGCATCCGTTTGGCTTTTCTTGATGAGTTTCTCGGTTTCTTCGGCGGAAGCGCCCAACATGATGGAGTTGCCGTAGCTTTTCGACATCTTGCGGCCGTCCAACCCGGGAATCTCTATCGCATCCGAAAGTATTCCTTCCGGTTCCGGAAACACTTTGCCGTAACGGTTGTTGAACTTGCGGGCAATCAGGCGGGTAAGCTCGATATGAGGCAGTTGGTCTTTGCCGACCGGAACGATGTTTGCTTTACAAAACAAAATGTCGCATGCCTGATGCACCGGGTAGGTCAAAAGCAAACCGGTCAGCTCATGACCGCTTGCCTCCTGCTCTGCTTTGACGGTGGGATTGCGCAAAAGCTCTGCTTCGCTTACCAAACTCAAAAACGGCAGCATCAGCTGATTGCATGCGGGAATCTGCGAATGAACGTAGATGGTCGTTTTTTCCGGATCGACACCGGCGGCCAAATAATCCAGCACCATGTTGTAGACATTGTCTTGGATATGCTCGGTGGTATCGCGATCGGTGATGACCTGATAATCGGCAATGAGGATATTGGTTTGAACACCCAAATCCTGAAGGTATACCCTGTTTTTTATACTCCCGAAATAATGCCCCAGGTGCAAACGGCCGGTGGGACGGTCTCCGGTGAGCATGCGATAGTTTTGCGGGTGCAGCGCAAAATCCGCCTTGATGGCGTTACTGCGTTCCACACTTGCTTCAAAACTCTCCAATGACATAGGATCACTTTCTTTGCCGTTGTACGGTAAATTTATCGTTTGCGCATTATATCAGGGCTTACAGGCCGATTCGAAGTCGCATTTGGGCATCGGCGCTCACTGTTATTTGCGCGGCGGGTTTTGTATGACGCCGATGATCGTCAGCGCGAAATCCTCAAGCTTCAGAGCGCCTTCGAGCTCGCCTGTCGCCTGCCAGGTAAAGTCATACGGCATGCCGATACGCTGCAAGACATACCATGCCGCGTTGAGTACGGCTGCGGCACGTTCGTTTTCTGCCAAGAAATTGAGCATCAAACCGACTGCCAGTATCAAAGAGCAGGGATTGGAGATATCCATTCCCGCGATATCGGCATCGGCCTGCTGTCCGGTCTCGAATACGGCGTATTCCTCGCCTATCGAAGCTGACGCGCACAGTGCATAACTCGATGCGAACACTTCGCAATCGTTGTTGAACGCCTCAAGGGCCCTCTCTCCTTCGAGAACGCTTTCCCCGTTGAAAATCTCGACATACGAGTCAAATCCGAAAGAATCGGCGCAACCTCTCGATACGGATTCGTGCAGTCTTTGGGGCTTTCCGTCTTCAAAACCATAAGGTTGAGCGTAGGCGGGACCGCACAAAGCGACTTTATGAGCTTTGATGAACTCAATGGCCTCGGGAGTAAAAACGATTTTGTCCCCTTCTTCGGCATAGGCTTCGCCGTCGAATATATCCCATGCAAAATTCGGATTGGTCGCATCCACAATCATGGATACCACGCGTGTGGTTTCCGGACCGACGCCGCGACCGGGAATCAATGCAATTGAATCGGGGATTTTCTCCATGGGATATCACACCTCCGTGTCATCAAAAAAGGAGACTTCCTCTTATTGAAGAAGTCTCCGTACACTATACCAAATATTCGAAGTTTTGCGGTTTGTTTACCTGGTGGAATTGGCCATCAAGGTGTTGTACTCCGCATCGCTGAGTTGATATTGATAGAACAACTCATAGTACCCGGTGACGCATTCTTTGAGCGTATCCGAGAACTTTTCGGGATAAAAGACATGGGCCAACCACTGAATGCCCATCAGCTGAGCAACCGAAGGAGGCATGCCCATCCAGTTGTAAGGTTCAACCGGAGCAAAGATGTATCTGCCGTTTACGACAGCCGGGATCGCGCGCCATGCCGGGTTGGTGGAAAACTCTTCCAGCAGCTCGGCGCTTCCGACAATCAGCAAGTCGGGATTCCACAAAGCCAACTGCTCGATGTCAACGGCGTTGCCGGTACCCTTGGAGCTGGGATTGTCGACGACGGCGACATTGTTCATGACCATGTCGATGACGCCTGCCTGATAAGAACCCTTTGCCAAAACCGCCAACCCCGCGGTATTGACCACATATGCCGCACGGAAGCGATTGGCAGGCAAAACGTTTGCCATGGCATTGGCTACGCTTTGATATGCGTTGGTGCAATAGGCCGCCATCAAAGAAGCGCGCTCCCGTTCACCGAGCAAAGTGCCGAGCAGAGTGTAGGCCTGGCCGTAGCTGTCAAGGCCGCACTCGATATGCACACACGGGATACCCAATGTCTGCTGGAGGTCGTCCATATCCTCAACGATGGTGTTTTTGGCTTCACCCAAATCGATGATGACATCGGGTTGAGCGGCCGCCAAAGCCTCTTTGTTGACCGTACCTTTACCACCGTAAATTTGGCCGTATACGGGCAATGAGCTCAAATCGATTTCGATGTACTTGTCGACTTCGGGATCGATTTCGGTGGCAAGACCGACCAAAACCTCGGGCTTGAAGGTGATGAGAATCTGCTGAGCAAGCGGTCCGGATACCGCGACTTTGGTGATGTTGGCGGGAACCGTCACGACGCGGTTGCAGCTGTCGGTGAACTCAACGGTGTCTTCGTTGGGTCTGTCCCCGTTGTTTCCGCATGCCGCCAAGAAAACAGCGCCAAAAGCAATGCTCAGTGCGATTGTAAGCGACAACACCAAGGTGCGCATCGTGCCATTTCTTTTAACCATTTCTCTCTCCTTTCGGGATCGGGTTATCTTTTTTGTGAATAATCATACCCCTATTTTTACCGTACGCAATAGTTTTGGCACGGATTATTCCTAAATAAGAATAATTTATGAATGAACCACTTCACTCATCGGCACGCAAACCCTCACTCTGTCATCGTATAAGGAGTTCACTTCGACGTCGATGCCGTAGATTTTAGAGACCAATTCTTTGGTTATGACGTCTTTGGGAGATCCGTATGCCGCAACCGAGCCTTCGTAGATGACCATGGTCTTATCGGCATACAAAAACGCCTGATCGGGCTGATGCGTGCTCTGCACGATGCTCAACCCCTCGCGGGCAAGTTGCTTGACGCAGGACAAAACGCGAACCGTATTGCCGTAGTCAAGAGCGCTGGTGGGCTCATCCATGATGATGGTCTTGGAGTTTTGCGCCAGGGCGCGCGCCACCAAAACCAGCTGCTGCTCGCCGCCGGATATCTGGGTATAGGTGCGATGTGCCAAATCCGATATGCCGATGCGCTCGAGGGCCTCGTAGGCACGAAGCATGTGGCTTCTGCCCGGCGTGCGAAGCATGCCCAAATCGTTTCCGGTGGCCATCAACACGACATCCATGACCTCGTAATCGTATACGGGGCTGTGGCTTTGGGGAATATAAGAGATTTCGCGGGCACGTTCTTTGACAGAGAGTTTACGCATGTCTTTTCCGTTGACGGATATCGTTCCGCTGTAGCCGTTTTGCAAACCCAGTATGCATCTGAACAGAGTCGATTTGCCTGCACCGTTGGGTCCCAAAACGTTGACCAAGCAGCCGTCGGGAATCTCGGCATTAACGTTGTGCAAGACTTCGTGCTTGCCGTAAGAAAAGCCCATATTTTGGATGGAGATGCTCATTTAAGCTCTTTTCTTACGGGTGATGAGATACAGGAAGAACGGAGCGCCCACGAACGCCGTCAAAATGCCGATGGGAATCTCCGATGTCGAAAGCAAACGGGCGATATCATCGACGATGAGTAAGAAAGTCGCACCGCCCAGCATGCTTGCCGGCATGAGTTTGCGATAGTCGGCACCCACCACCATACGGCACAAATGAGGCACGACAAGACCGACCCACCCGATCATGCCCGATACCGCAACGCTTGCGGCGGTAACGAGCGTGGCGCATAAAATGATGACGAAACGGGTGCGGTTGACGTTGATGCCCATCGTGGTTGCCTCCTCATCCCCCATGGTGAGGATGTTGATTTTCCAACGAAGGGCAAACAAAACCGCGCAGCCAACCACGATGATGGGTCCGGCCAAATAAACCTCTTTCATGGTGGCGCCGTTTAACGCGCCCATGAGCCAGTAGGTAATCTCGGGCAGTTGGTTGGTGGGATCGGCGATCAACTTGATAAACGATACACCCGCGGAGAGCAAACTCGACATCATGACACCGGCCAAGACCACCACCAAAATGCGGTTTCCTTTGGCGCGGGTGCTGATGAGCAACACCATCGCAACGGTTGCCAAACTAAACGTAAATGCCGTTGCGGAAAGCGCAAAGGAAGAAAACCCGAGCAAAATAGCCAGCGCCGCTCCGAACGCCGCACCCTGGCTGGCACCGAGAATGTCGGGAGAAACGAGCGGGTTTTGGAAAGTGCCTTGGTATGCGGCACCCGCAGATGCGAGAGCGCAGCCAACCAACAATGCCAAAATGATGCGTGGCAAGCGTACGTTTAAATAGATGGATTCGACTTGGGTTGTCCAAGTCGGCTCGATCGGGAATATCTGAGAAAACAGGATTTGCAGACCGACAAAAGGATCTATCGGGAAACGTCCGACCAGCAAAGACACCGCGGAGACGACCACCATGGCAACAGCCAAGCATATGATGAACAAAGCGGCTTTCTTGGTGGAAACCGACGCAAAATCAAAGCCTCCCGATTTGCGGGAGTCTTCGTGCGAGAGCTGACGTGCACGTTCGTTGTTTTCCATCGGTCCCCGTTTATTCTTGTTTGCGAATTATTCCCTTACTGGAATAATTGCTAAGAGAATTATACCGTATTTTGCAAAAATGCAAAAAGCGGATAATGCAAACAAAAAGCCCGGGCAACCTGCCCGGGCTTTCGTTGACGCAAGATGTCGGTCTTTTTACGAAAGAGCCATAACACCGGCTGCGGTTGCGGCCGCATCGGTCATCTCGACAAAGATCACGCTGTCAACTTCGAACTCATACCAGCCCGAACCCGAAGCAAGCGCAGGCAACTGAGCGATGGCATCGGCTGCGGTCGTGAACTTGGCAATCACATTGCCGCTTGCCGCCTGTACGAAATTGTTGTCGTCAACAACATAGTAATGGGCGTCGTCGATCTTGATGATGACGTCGGAAGCAAGCTCATCGGACGCTTCGACCAAATAGTTGGTGTATGCGTTCTTTGCCTGCTGCATGGCAGAACTGTCTTGTGCGGAATCGACCAAATTGGAGAAGGTGGGAATCAGAACCGCGGCCAAAATGGCAACAACGGCAATAACGATGACCAACTCAACGATGGTAAAACCTTTATTGTTTTTCTTGATGTTCATGAACAACCTCATTTAACGCTATACCTTCGGAATGCATTGCCGTTATACGAATCCCTTCATATTCCGACCCGCGTATAATACAACAACCGCACCGCCTATGGCCCACCGAGTCTCAATATTTAGCAGAAACGTAAAGTAACCGGGACAAATCTCCCCCGTCGCCCACGAGAAATGACCATGTGTTTTGGATAAAAAAATGGTGGTCGCTACTGGATTTGAACCAGTGACCCCCGCCGTGTGAAGGCGATGCTCTCCCGCTGAGCCAAGCGACCACATCTCAATTGAATGCAAGGACGAATTTTATACGCCAAACCCCGAAATGGCAACCCGAACACACGCAAACGATTCTTCGAATCATTTGCCGGCAAGGTTGAGATTGAGGGTGTGCGTTGCGGCATCCGTAGACGCGATTTTGACGGCGATGCGCTTTCCCAAACGATAAGTTTTGTTCGATTCGCGACCCGTAAGCGTATAACGACCCGGATCGAATGCAAACTCTTCCTCGCCCAAATCACTCACCCTCAGATATCCCTCCACTCCGAACTCGAGCCTTGCCCATATACCCGATGCGGAAACCCCGCTTATCACGCCGGAAAAGCTTTTCCCCACATATCGTTCGAGATACTCGATGATTTTCATCTCGTTTGCCTCACGTGATGCCTGTTCGGCACGGTATTCGGTTTCCGAAGAATGCTCGGCAATCTCTTGAAGCATCAATTCCATATTGTCGAACGCTTTGCCTTTACCCATGATTTGGTCTTTGAGAAGCCGATGAACCATCAAATCGGGATAGCGTCTGATGGGACTCGTGAAATGGCAATAGCAATCGCTGCTCAACCCGAAATGTCCTTTGTTTTCCGGGGAATAAAGGGCGCGTTTCATCGATTTGAGCAGAATGGCAGAAACCAAAGTCCCCTCATCGCGCTTGGCGCTTAGCGTCAATATCTCGAACAGCGGTTTTGCCTCCCCCAAACGATATTGCCCGACATCAATGTTTTTAAACCAAGAAAACTCTCCGAACACTTCGATTAAGCCTTCGAGCTTTTGAGCATCGGGTCGCCCATGCACACGATAGATACAGGGAAACCCGTGGTTTTTGAGATGGCTTGCCACGCACTCGTTTGCGGCGATCATCGCCTGTTCGATCATTTCGGTTGCAGGTGTTTTGCGGCGGATGGCAACATCGACGCAATACCCCTCCTCATCCAAAACGGCCTTTGTCTCAAGCTTGTCAAACTCAAGCGCATAGCGCGCTTTGGCGCGATCTTCGAGCTGTTTTGTCAGCCTTGCGGTTGCACGCAGGTCATGCGTAAGATCCATATCGGACAAATCCGAGCCTTCCAACACGCTTTGTGCCTGCTCGTAGGTAAAACGACAAGACGATTTGATGACGGAAGGATAAATGTCGTATCTGATGAGTTTGGCGTGCTTATCAAAACACATATCCACGCTCATGCACAAGCGCTCTTCGTCGGGTTTTAAGGAGCAAAGTTCGTTGCTCAGTTCCTCGGGCAACATGGGCAAAACCCTGTCGGGAAGATAAACGCTTGTACCCCTTCGTCTTGCGTTGAGATCGATATACGAATCAAACGGCACATACGCACAAACATCGGCGATATGCACGCCAATGAATCGATACCCATCGATCTCTTCATACGAAATCGCATCGTCGAAATCCCGTGCATCGGCAGGGTCGATTGTAAATATCCTTCTGCTTCGCAAATCGCGATATCCCGCGGCAAGAGCACCCTCGATATCCAATCTTGCTTCTTTTGCCTGCATGAGGGCGTTTTCGGAAAAAGAGGTCTCGAAGCCATGCTCGGTTATGACACGCTCGATGATGACGCGCGGATTGTCCGCATTTCCCAAAACCGCTTCGATGACGCCCGTGGCGGCACTTGCACGTGAGGGATACTGGGTGATGCGCACCTTTACCAAGGTGCCGTCTTCAATGGAAGGGTTGTCTTTGAGCAAAGTAAAGATGTCATGCTTGATGCAGGCATCCTCAGGGACAACCACGCCAAACGGATCGGCTATATGATATGAACCGATGAGATGGGTGCATCGGCGCTCGAGCACCCGAGAAACCTTGCCGGGGATACTGCCGTGTCTGCCTTGCTTTGTTTTGGTGTTGCGGTTGTTCGAATAAACGACTTCGACCAAATCACCCGGAAAAGCGAAGTCCATATCCGACGACGATATGAAAAACTCCCCTTCGGGTGTCTCCACGAATCCGAAACGCGCAAGACGGGGCACCCGCAGTACGCCGAATGGCTTGGGACGGTTCTTGGATCTATAAGGTTTTGAGGGCACGTCAGACCTTGAGGTGTTTGCGCATGGACAAAAATGACCCGAACAGCGCCAAAAGGATGCTTATCGCAAAGAGCGCTCCGTAGATATACAAAACGATCTGGTTGGAAATTCCCACCGAGAACAGCTGAATGCTGGCCAGAAAGTCAGCCAAGAAGTATCTCCTGATAATCTCGAGGGCTCCTATCGCCAGAACAGAACCCAGAAACGCATGCAAAACGCTTTCCATGATGAATGGCCCTCTGACAAAGCCGTTGGAGGCGCCGACAAGCTTCATGATGGCAATCTCTTTTCTTCTTGCCAGGATGGAAAGTCTGATGGTGTTGTTCACGAACACCAACGCGATAAAGACCATCAAACCGATCAAAGCGATGCCCAATATCCTCATGAAGTTGGTGAAATTGAACAGGCTTTGGACGGTCTTTTGGCTATACTTGATGGATTCGCCGGGATCGAAGGGATTGTCGGCGATGGCGCGCCATGAATCATAGGTCTGCAATCTGACGGCAACCTGCTCGATTTGCTGGGAATCGGCCAACTCGATTTCGAACTTGGCGGGAAGGATGTCGGGATCGACCAATGCGGCCATCTCCGGGCTCAGCGTCTCAGAAAACTTGACCCAAGCATCCTCTTTGGAAATATAGATGACGAAATTGACCTCGGGCATATCCTGGATGTATTCCTTGACCTTGTATACGGTTGCCGGATCGGCATCGTCGCCGATATATGCCGAAATCGTCACCTGACCTTCGACCTCTTCGGCAAGTTTGTCGACGAAATAACCGACATACATGAACACGCCGATGACAAACAAAGACAAAAACATGGTGACCATCGAACCGAAGG
>JAGCZM010000180.1 GCA_017960005.1 Eggerthellaceae bacterium | reverse complement strand
GGTTTGGGCGGGTTCGGGTGTTTGTATGGGACGAAACAGTATCTCGGCATCCGCTTTTTCCTCAAACCCGGGATTAAGGGCTTCGTTGGCCATCAAATCCTCGAATCGTGTGTCACCTTCAAACTCCGCCTCGGGAGCGGCGAATATCTCTTCGTCGGTATGCGACAAAACGTATTCGTCGACGACACCCAAAAACTCGTTGAGGTTTTCTATACGGCTTTTGGCATCCTCGGTTCCCTCCCGCTCGTAAGCATCGAGCATGCCGGATTGCTCCAAAACAAACTCGACTATCGTACGCAAAGAACCGCTCATTTGGGACACTTCGTCCATCAGGGATACGAATCGCTCCAAGGCGGTTTTTGGCTTAAAGCGCGCGCTGTCATGGGATTCGAGAATGATGTGGCATGCCTGAATGAAAGGTATGCGCTCTTTTGCGCAGAGCGCATCGATTTCCTTGACCGAGCTGTCGCCGATACCGCGACGCGGCGTGTTGATGACGCGATGCGCCGACATGTCGTCATAAGGGTTTACCGCCAAAGACAGATAGGCCATGATGTCCTTGATTTCCGCACGCTCGAAAAACTTGGTTCCGCCGACGATACGATACGGAATACCGGCTCTGATCATCATGTCTTCCAATATGCGGCTTTGCGCGTTGGTGCGGTAAAAAACGGCAAAATCGTTGTACGCAAGTCCCGCTGTATGGCGTTTTTCTGTCTCGCCCGCAATCCATCTGCCCTCGTCACGCTCGTCGGAAGCGACATACACATGTATCTTCTCCCCCGACTCGGCACTTGTGAAAAGCGTTTTGGCTTTGCGGTTGAAGTTGTTTTTGATAACCGCGTTTGCCGCCGCCAGAATGTTTCCCACGCTGCGGTAATTCTCTTCGAGCTTGACGACGTTTGCCTGCGGATAATCGCGCTCGAACTCGAGTATGTTTCTGATGTCGGCACCGCGCCACGAATAGATGCTTTGATCGTCGTCTCCCACCACCATGACGTTTTGATAAGCGGAGCCGAGCATTTTGACCAAGACGTATTGGGCGTGATTGGTGTCTTGGTATTCGTCGACCAAGATGTACACAAAGCGCTCCCGGTATGCCGACAGCACCTCGGGAAACTGTTTGAACAACAGATACGTATACAGCAACAGATCGTCGAAATCCATGCTCTGTTGCGCATGAAGCTTTTCTTGGTATGCCTCATATATCTTCAACATCAGAGAATCGTTGGTCGAAGCATTTTTGTCGATGGCATAAGTCGAGGGAATTTTCAGTTCGTTTTTCGCTTTGGAAATGAAGTTCAAAACGGAGTTGACGGGTATGCGTGCCGGATTGATTTCCAGATCGTTCATGCATTCCTTGATGAGTTTTTTGCTGTCGTCTGCATCGCATATCGAGAAGTTGTCGGAAAACCCGAGCCGATGGGCGTCGTTTCTCAGGATGCGCACGCACATGCTGTGGAACGTGGACACCCACATGCGACGTGCAACGGGACCGATTAAGGTCTCGAGACGCTGACGCATCTCTTCGGCGGCCTTGTTGGTAAACGTAATCGCCAAAATCTCCCAAGGGGCGACACCGCAGTTTTTTATCAGATGGGCGATACGGTACGTCAGCACGCGCGTCTTGCCGCTGCCCGCTCCGGCCAACACCAAAAGCGGCCCTTCGGTTGTTTGGACCGCCTTGTATTGGTTGTCGTTGAGGCTCGAGAGATCCATGGCATCCGCTTTTATACGATTTCTTTGCCCATCGCTGCCGCAAGCGTACGCAAACGCCCGATTAGCGAGGCAAACTGCTCCAAATTGAGCTGCTGGGGTCCGTCGGATAAGGCGGTTTGGGGATGAGGATGTACCTCTATCATGATGGCATCGGCACCGGATGCCAACGCAGCGCAAGCAAGCGCCGGCACCAAATCGGCCTGGCCCGCAGGATGGCTGACGTCCACACATATCGGCAAAACGCTTTGCTTTTGCACGACGGGCACCGCCGATATGTCGAGGGTATAGCGCGTTGCGGTCTCAAACGTGCGCAGACCACGCTCACACAGCACGACGTTGTCGTTTCCCGAGGAGGTGATGTATTCTGCGGCGGAGAGCCACTCGGATACGGTTGCCGCCATACCTCTTTTGAAGAAAACGAGCTTCTTTGTTTGAGCGGTCTTTTCTCCGATGGTCTTGAGCAGCGAGTAGTTGGTCATGTTGCGCGCGCCGATTTGCAGGCCGTCTGAGTACTCATCGACCACATCGATATGCTCGGCATCGATTACCTCGCTTAAGGTCAAAAGGCGATGCTTGTTCGCAACGCGGTTCATGATCTGCAGGCCCCGCAGTCCGAGACCCTGGAAAGAATGCGGATTAGTGCGGGGCTTAAACGCTCCTCCACGCACCCAATGAAGGCCAAGCGAAGCGACGCATGCGCAAACCTGCTCGAATTGCTCTTCGGATTCGATGGCACACGGGCCGGCAAACACGACGACCTGTTTTGATGCGTCAAAGCCGCCCACGACTCTTTTGCCCGAATATTCGCTCATGGACGCGGCACCTCCTTCATGACCTTCAATACCGATGTGTATATCTCCTCGAGATGGCCGTTGTATAAAGGCCCGGAGTTGATTGTCGATATGCGGCACAGAATCTCTTCTTCGCGACGCGGATCGTATACGCTCATATTGTCGGCGTTTTTGATGTCGCGAATGGCCAAAGAGTGCTCGGCACGTTCGTTCAACAGACAAACCAACTGCTCATCGATTCTGTCGATGGCATCGCGGTGGGACTGAATCGTTTCCTCACATGACTGCGGCATAATCCGTACTCCCCCTTTTTAAAACCACGCAAGCGCGTGGCCGCCGAACCATACCAGCACCAAACCGGCCAGCACGATGCGATATATGCCAAACGGTATGAAGTCGTTTTTCT
>JAGCZM010000179.1 GCA_017960005.1 Eggerthellaceae bacterium | reverse complement strand
GAGCCTTGAGATATGCGGTACGAACGACAAGCACCGCGTAGGCCGCCGAATGCGATTTGTTGAACGCGTATTCGGCGAAGCTCTTGGCGTCTTGCCATATGGCCGTGGAAACTTCCTTGGTGTAGCCGTTCTTGATGGCGCCTTCGTGCCATTCGGCCTCCAAAACATCCATCACGCTGACGTTTTTCTTGCCCATGGCCTTGCGAAGCTTGTCGGCTTTCCCGGCGGAAAAACCGCACATCTTCTGAGAGATCAGCATGATCTGTTCCTGGTAAACGATGGTGCCGTGCGTTTCTTCCAGGATGGGACGCAATCTTTCATCGTAGTATTTTTCTTTTTTCTTGCCGGTCGCAACCTTGACATACTCATCGACCATACCCGTCTGCAAAGGACCGGGACGGTTGAGGGCGATGACGACGACCACATCGGAAAACTTCTTGGGAGCCATCCGAGAAAACAGGCCCTTGTAAAGCTGGCTTTCCACTTGGAAAAGACCGTCGGTATTGCCGGTTCCGATGAAGCGATACGTCTCCTCGTCATCCAGCGGAATCTCTTCGGGCGATATCTCTGTCCCGAAACGCTTTTTGATGTTTCTGCATGTCTCGGAAATAACGTCGAGGTTGCGCAGGCCCAGGAAGTCCATCTTGAGCAAACCGAGCGCCGGAGTGACATGTCCGTCGTATTGGGTGATGATGGCCTTGCCTTTGACGTCGCGTTTCATGGGAACATGGTCTCTCATGACATCGCGGCAGATGATGGTGGCACAGGCATGCACACCCTCACCGCGCAGATGTCCTTCGATGGACAGTGCCGCATCCAAGACGGCTCTCACATCGTCTTCGGTCTCGTATGCCTTCTTGAGATCCGCGTTGATCTCCATGGCTTTGGCGATGGTGATCTTGGGATCGATTCCGATCATCTTACAGATACGATCACCGAGCGCGTAGGGATAATCCAATACGCGCGCCGCGTCGCGTACGGCGTTTTTGGCCTGAAGTTTGCCGAACGTGATGACTTGGGATACATGGTCTTCGCCGTAGACGTCTTTGATGTGCTGAATCACCTCGTCGCGGCGTCCCTGCTCGAAGTCGGCATCGATATCGGGAAGCTCGACACGCTCGTCGGAGAGGAAGCGTTCAAACAACAACGTGTTTTCCATGGGCTCGAGAGCGGTGATTCCCAAGCAGTAAGAAACAACGGAACCGACAGCCGAACCTCTTCCCGGACCCACCGAGATTCCGTGGTCTCTGGCCCAAGTGATGTATTCCTGTACAATCAAAAAGTAAGACGGGAATCCCTGTTTGATGATGACGTCCATCTCGTGGTTGAGACGATCCCTCACATGCTGAGGGACAGGATTACCGTACCTGCGTATAACGCCTTCTTCGCACGCCTTCCTGAAACGATCTTCTGCGCTCTCCCCTTCTTCCAGGAACGGAAACTCCGGCAAGATAAGGTCGCTGTCGAGCTTGACATCGATTTTGTCGGCCACCTCGACGGTGTTTTCGCAAGCCTGCACGAAATCGGGACCGAGCGCGGCTTTCATCTCGTCTTCGGTCTTCATGTAGAACTGGTCGTTGTAAAAACGCATGCGTCCCGGCTGGTTTATGGTGGAACCGGTACCGATGCATAACATGATGTCTTGGGCGAGCGCCTCGTCCTGCGTCAGATAATGAAAATCGTTGGTGGCGACGCATTTGAGACCGACGGCGGCAGCCACCTCGGCAAGTTTATGATTGAGGATATCTTGACTCATGCCGCTGTCGGTGATGAGGCCTTGGTTTTGCAACTCGATGTAGAAATCCCCCTCATCAAAGCATGCGGCGAATTTCTTTGCCCAGAAAACCGCCTCATCGAAGTTGTTTTCCTGCCAAACCATCTTGGGGATGATGCCCGCCACGCAGGCGCTCAATCCGATCAAACCGCGACCGTATTTCTGCAGCATCGCGTAGGTGGTACGCGGTTTGTAATAGAAATTGTCGACATGGGATTCGCTCACGAGCTTGAGCAGATTGTGATATCCCTCTTTGTTCTTGGCGAGCAACAAAAGATGGTAAAGCTTGGGTTTGGTATCGGTTTTGAGCTCGTCATCGGTGGTGAAATATATCTCGCATCCGAATATCGGCTTAACCGTTTTGCCCGTTTCTTTTTTGAGGTTTTCGCAAGCAAAGTAAAGCGACGGCACGCCGCTCATGACACCGTGATCGGTGATGGCAACCGCGGGCATACCCAGATCGGCGGCACGCTTTACCATGTCGTCCACATGGGTAAACCCGTCCAACAAGGAATACTCGGAGTGGTTATGAAGATGAACAAACGCCATGAGGTATCCTTACGCGCCTTGTGCTTTACTTTCTTTGTCGCATGTATCATACCAACACCCCCCACGCGCATATGTCCCCTTTTATACTCGGCATAAAAATTGCAATCAAAACAAAAAAGCCCCCGAGGCTTTTCGGGGGCGATTTTGTTTTTGAATCCGATTATCTTTCGTGCAGATACTTGGCGATGGCCTGGCCTTCCTCATCGGTATAGCCGGTTCCCTTGCTCTGCATTCTGTCGATCAAATCCTGCCACTCGGCCAAAGTCTCATAATCGTAGTTGGCCATGCTGGATTCGGAGTGGCAAATCAGGCACTTCTGCGCATAAAGAGCCGCGCCGTCGGGACCGGCGGGACCGGCCGAACATCCGGCGGCGATTGCCAAACCCGCAACCAACAAAACACCGGTCAAAGACAAGATGATGGATTTTTTCACAATGACTCCTTTCGCAAATGCGTGCCGTTCACGAATACGGAATTGTATGGCAGCACTCGAATAATGCTTATTTGAGAATTATTCTCATACGTAATAATGTTATGAGTCTTTTACCGCAAAAATTCGGTGAATGCATAAAACAAGGCACAGCCCGCTTGAAACGCGACTGTGCCTTTGTCTTTGCATTGCGCTTTTTTATGGAGCGCTATTCTTCGGTAATCTCCTCGGCGCTGTCGGCCAACACGATTACCTTCTTGCCGGTAACTTGCACATACCCGCCCTTGATCGAGAACTTCTTTTCTTTTTCTTCCTTCTCGAACTGAAGTCGGGCAGTACCGTCGGCCAGGGCCGATACCAGCGGAACGTGACCGTACAGAAAGCCCATTTCGCCCTCAACGCCCGGAACGATGACCATCGAAACGTTTTCCGCAGAAAACAGTTTTTTGGTGGGAGTGACTATGTCACATGCGAGCGCGGCCATGTTTATTCGGCTTTCTGCATCGCTTCGTATGCGGCGTATACATCCTCGATGGCGCCTTTGTAAACAAAGCACTGCTCGGGAATGTGATCGCACTTGCCATCCAAGATTTCCTTGAACGAGCGGACCGTGTCGGCGATCTTGACGTATTTGCCGGGGTTGCCGGTAAATACTTCGGCGACATGGAAGGGCTGGCCCAAGAATTTCTGGATCTTGCGGGCACGGTTTACGATGAGCTTTTGCTCTTCGGAAAGTTCGTCCATACCCAAGTTTGCGATGATGTCTTGCAAGTCTTTGTAGTTTTGCAAAATCTCCTGTACGCCGACCGCGACGTCATAGTGCTCCTGACCCACGATTTCGGGATCGAGGGCACGGCTGGTTGAGTCAAGCGGATCGACGGCCGGGTAGATACCCAACTCGGCGATGGAGCGGGACAAAACGGTCTTGGCATCCAAGTG
>JAGCZM010000178.1 GCA_017960005.1 Eggerthellaceae bacterium | reverse complement strand
TACGAATCGGAGATCATCGCCGGCAATACCGAGCGCATGGAGCGCCTCACCAAACTCGTGACGCCGTTTATGATGCGTCGTCTCAAAAGCGACGTGCTCAAAGAGCTCCCCGACAAGCTGGAGGCCATCACCTACGCGGTGATGGATCCCGTCCAAGCAAAGATTTATTACGCGGTTGAGCAAAACCTGCGGGAGTCCCTCAACAGACAACGCCTCGAGCTCAAACAAGGCACGTCTTTCGATCTGCGAAGAATCGAGGTCTTGGCGGAAATAACCAAACTGCGCCAGGTATGCTGCGATCCCCATATCATTTACGACAACTACACCGGAGGATCGGGCAAGCTCGACACCATCCTCGAACTGACGCAATACGCCATCTCATCCAAAGAAAAGGTGCTCATATTTTCTCAGTTCACGACATATCTTTCGATTATCGCAAACAACCTCAAGGACCTCGGCATATCGTTTTACACCATCACCGGCGCCACTCCCAAACAGATGCGCGTCAATCTGGTCAACGCGTTTAACAACGACGACACGCCGGTGTTTTTGGTATCGCTTAAAGCGGGCGGAACGGGTCTCAATCTCACCGGAGCAAGCGTTGTCATCCATGCCGACCCGTGGTGGAATGCCGCCGCGCAAAACCAGGCAACCGACCGGGCCCACCGCATCGGACAAAACAAAGCGGTAAGCGTACACAAAGTGATCACCAAAGACACAATAGAGGAACGCATTTTGGCACTGCAGGATGCCAAAGCCGATTTGGCGCAGACGATTCTGGATGCCGAGGGCATCGCCATAGGCCAGCTCAGCGCCGACGATTTGATAGAGCTTTTGAGTTCGCGGTAAAGATCAATCGACGCTGCGATACGTGGGCTTGTCCACCACGCGGACGTTGATGTAGGAAATCTTCGAAGGATACTTGCGCAGCAACTCCAAAACCACCAGCTCTTTTTCCCGGACATTCTCGGCCTTGCCGAAGGATACCTCCACCCCGTTGTTGAGCATGAGCGTGGTGGATTGGGAATCCGATGCCGATACCGTTTGAATCATGCGGGACAAATCGGTGGAAAGAGAGGCAACGATTGCCAAGGCGTTGTTGACGTTTTGGTTGTTGCAATACGTGTTTTCTTCGGCATAGGTGCCGTACGGAACGTCGCTTATGTGCAAGGCGGCATCCGCTTCGTCGAATATGATGGCGGCGGTGTTGCGGCCGGTTTCTGAATCACGGTTGGAGATGGGCATGAGCCACAGTCCGTCCTTGGCGATGGCCCAGTTGACAAACAACGTGGGATCATCGGTATAAGGCACCTCCACGATGGCGGCAATGGAGCGCTCCTTGACCTTGATGACCAGCGTCGAGGGAAACTCGCGCACTACGTTGACGCTTTCGACCCAAGCGGTACGGAGGATGGCGGCTTTAAGCACATTGAGATCGGCGCGAAGAAGGGTCGTTCCCGCCTCGACGCTGAACAGCGCGTTAAACTCATCGGCGGTCAGATGCTCCACGCCTTCGACTCTCACCTCTTTGATTTCGAAAGCTTGGGAATAATACAGACCCACACCGCCCGCGATGAGCGCGACGACTATCGAGGCGACGATGAGGATACGCAGCATATAGATGCGATAGGACTTGGTCATGCGCGCTTCGCGCGATGCCGGATCGTATCCGCCCGGTTTGCGGCCCGCCTCCTCGGCACGGATATCGCCGATGCGGCGCGAACTTACCCGAACCATACGTCCGGTTTGGGAATCGTGCGTGTCGCGTCTGCGTACCATGTCTTATCTACCGTGTTTCTTTGTCCGCTATCGATTCTTCGTGGAACACCAAGGCATCGGCCTTGTCGAATCCGACAAAGCGAACCTCGGGGGTCAGCTCTATGCCGTAGAGGGTATGGATTGTTCTTTGAACAAGCTCCATCAAACCGAGTACGTCTT
>JAGCZM010000177.1 GCA_017960005.1 Eggerthellaceae bacterium | reverse complement strand
TGGCTGACAATGTGGTGGTCAAAGCGGCAAAGGGGCTGATGTTGCCTGCGGATTCATCATCTTTCTTGATGGAGAGTTTGATTGCGGTACCGATCTTGCGCTGAATGAACTTGGTGCGGATGGTCATATACAAATGAGTTCCGACCAAAACGATGATCAGCGGCCAAGACCACAACCATCCATCAACTGCGCCGATAACATCGGCAATGGGTTGCAGAATCTGGTCCATAATTAATACCTCCACGAACTTCGGAGAACCCCACAACCAAGCTGCGTTATCCTTCCGTGAGGCTCTTCCCATTCACGATTAACAAATTATAACGGGCAGGCAACAGGTGTTTGACGCTTACATATCAAAAACACGGGCAAGCGGTTGATATCACAATGTTTCCAAACAAACGACCTGATAAAACACGCGTGTCTTTTTATGTGTTTCGTGCGCATTCTTAATTTCCTCATATGTTTTTACTACGTAAAACCTTTCAGAAAAGGGCATTGTTGCTACCATTTTTTCAGACCATAATCTAAACGGAAGGAGGGGTCCCTTGAACGCGCAAAGCAGACATTTGACGAGAAGGCAAGCGGTTGCACTTCTCGGAACGGCATGTGCGACGACATCGTTGGGACTTGCGGGTTGTGACAGTTCGGATGCGTTCGGCACAACCCATAAAATCTCGGATTACGTTCTGGAACTGCCTTACAAGAGAGATTTCAAGATCCTGCAGTTGACCGACATCCATCTGGGCAACAAAGACAACCGCACCCTGCACTACAACTTCATCGATTTGACCATCCGTGATGCCAATCCCGATCTGATTGTCATAACCGGCGATTTGTTCACTTTCGCCGACAAATACACGGCCAAAGAGGTATTCGACTTCTTTGACGGACATCGCATTCCTTGGACGATTGCCTGGGGCAACCATGACGAGCAATGCTACTTCCCCATCGACTGGGTCACCGATTACCTGAATAACTACGGTTCCTACTGCATGTTCAAGGATCTCGGCGATGACGATGTGTTCGGCAACTCAAACCACGTCATCAACCTCATGGTCGGCAACACCGTCAAAGAGCAAATCATCATGATGGACTCCAACCGCTACAACTACGGCGAGTATCGCGGTTATGACTACATCAAACAAAATCAAATCGATTGGTACGAAAGACTCGTTACCGAGACCACCAGGAACAACGGTGGTTCCCCGGTCGATTCTTTGTGCTTCTTCCATATTCCTTTCCCCGAGTACGCCGATGCCTGGAAAGAAGCTCAGGAAGGCAAGGCCTATGCGGTTTTGGAATACGGAGAGCAAAACGAAGGCGTCAGCTGTCCCAAAATCAACAGCGGCTTTTTTGACAAAGTGCTCGAACTCGGCAGCACAAAGGCCATCTGCGTGGGACACGATCATGTCAACAACTGGCGTATCAAATACAAAGGTGTTTATCTGTGCTTCGGTGTTCATTCCACCGACCGCATCTATCTCAAAGAAGACATGCTGGGCGGTCATATGATCACCATCCACGAGGACAACTCCTTGGAATTCGACCATTTCTACCATGACTATAGCGAGGTGAGGTAGTATGGAAAAGAAGAAAGCCATAATCTTACTCATCGGGTTGGCGCTGCTGGGATCGTTCGTGGGTTTTTATTCCATGAACCTTCTTTTGAGCGATGTCGGCAATAACTTCTACGGGTTCAGGGAGTTCATGTTCTTCACTTCCCTGCCCGGCTTTATGTGCTTCATGGAGCTCGCGGTGATGAGCATCTACGTATTCAGGGTATACATCCATCCCGAGTACCGCAAAAAGATGTTGCTCACTTATTCGATTATCATCGCGGTGATGAGTTTGATCGGTTTGGTATCCGGAATCCTCACGGGTACGACCTTCTACCAAACCTTCATCTCCTCATATCCCTTCCCGGGATACACCATCATCGGCATTCTGGTACACGCCGCATTGGTCGGCTTGGCCGTATACACCTTCGTCAAGGCAAAGGAATTACCCGACGATCCCGAAAAACGCAAGATTGGCATCTTGTATGTGCTGTTCACGATACTGTTGTTCATCATCGTGTGCTTTGCGTTCAATCGCTTCGGCGCGTTTATTTGGATGCCCGTCTACATCCATATGGCAACACTGTATATGACATGGCCCTTCTATCTTTGCCTGACCCTTCCCATGGTCCTTCTGGTGTTTGCGACCGTCTACTTTGCCGGTTGGATCGATAAGAAAAACATCACTGTCGGCATTGTTGCCTGTGTTTTGACGCTGCTCGGCATCGCTTTGTCTGTTGCCGTCATTTTGATCGGCATCGGCAATACCCAATTTATCTCGGTGGTATCGCCGGCCATGCCCATCGAACGTTTGGCGACGATGCCCATCGGAACCATTCTGCAGACGGTCGGCTTGTTCCTCGGCGGCATATATCTGACGATCAAAAGTTTTATCGGCAGAAAAGACAAATAAGGATTGATTCGATAAGCAAACAAAAAACACCCGCCTTAATCGGCGGGTGTTTTGATATGAACGGGAGTGTCTTATTTCCAATTGATGAAGTCGAGCAGCTCGGCACATGTGCGCTCACCGATGATTCTTCCGGCAACCTCACCTCTGATAATCAAAAACGTGGTTGGCACCTCGGTCAAATCGTAAGCGGTACCGATGATGTGATGTTTGGCGACATTGGCACGGCAAACTTTTAGCTTGGCACCGCAGATTTGAGAAACCTCATCCAAAGCGTTTAGGGTCGGCTCGCAGCCGGCGCATGCCGGAGCGTAAAGGCACAACATAACCGGAACTTCGCTGTGCTGGATTTCCGGACCGAAGTTCATCAAGTCGACATCTATGACAGCCATTTTCTTCTATCGCCTTTCGTTCGAATCGGGATTTTTGTTCAATGTATTTTATCTTATTGCGTTTACAAATGAACGCAAGGTGGCCTCGTTTACGGCTCCCAACTGGTTTTTCACCACATAACCATCACTATCTATGAACAGCGAAAGCGGTATGGCCGTTGCGCTGTATGCCAGATACGCGCTGAAGTCGAAATCGAAATACACCGGGAATGTATATCCGTGCTCGTGGATGTAGGTTCTTGCCGCCTCCGCGGTCTCTCCGTTTATCCCGGGCAAATCGACCATCATGAACACCACTTCATCACCAAACTCGTTATACAGTTTTTGGTATGCGTCGAATTCGCCGATGCAATAAGGACACCAGGTCGCCCAAAAAGACACCACCACCGGTTTGCCGAGCTGATCGGATAATTTGACCGGCAATCCACGATTGTCATATACCCTGAAATCCGGGGTCTCTTGCGGAAATGACGGGTTTGTCGTCGGCTCATCGTCTTCTACCTCGGAGGGGTTGATTCCCGGCTTGATGACGACGATGGGACTTGAATTGGGTTGGACGATTTCGGGAACGGGGGGCTGGTATTGCGAAGTGAGCACCTGATAGGCCAGGTATCCTCCGCCCACAATGAGCGCAAGCGCAAACAAGGTCAACAAAAGACCCAGCCTTACCCCTGTTTTATCGTTTGCCATGGCTCTACAACCCCAATAACAGCAATCCGTTTAACCAACCGAACATCATGGCGATGCCGACCAGTATCAAAAATACGCCGCAGACGATGTTGATGACATCGTAGTGCTTTTGTATAAACTCAAACGCTCCGCCGAGTTTCTCGAGCAAAAGCGCGGAGAGCACAAAAGGTATGCCCAATCCCAGCGAGTACACGGCCAACAGCAAAACACCCTGCAGAGTGCTTGCCGCACTCGATGCCAAAAGCAACGCCGATCCCAAATACACCCCGATACAGGGGCTGAGCGTCACCGAATACACCACACCGAACACGAATGCCGAAACAATCCCGGTAATCTTTCTGCCGTTGTGGATGCTTTTGAACAACGGCAGAGGAATGACTTTGAGATATGCCAATCCGAATAGGATGACCAACGCTCCGCAGACGATGTTGACAACGGTTTGGTGCTGCAAAAGCACCATTCCCAGCGTTCCTGCAAACACACCCAACAGACAAAACACGACACTGAACCCGAGCACGAATGCGATGCTTCGCCACAAAACGTTGCTTTGGCGCTTCGGTGCGGGCTCTTCTTGGATTTGCTCGCCTCCTCCGAACAGCAAATCCTTGCTTTTTTGAGCATCGCCGGCAAAGTAAGAAACGTAAATGGGGAGCAAAGGAAGCATGCACGGCGATATAAAAGATATCAACCCTTCCAGAAACGTGATGAGAAATTGCATGCGTTACCTCACAAATCGGGTTTACACCGATGCATTATACCGCCTGATTGGCCCATAAACCGTTGCCCGAGCATAACCATTCATACACAAAAACCGTTAAAATAAACATTTACGCATATACGTGATTTTTTGTGAGGATTTAAAACATGGAAGAGTTCTTGCAGTTTTTGATTTCTCCGGGAATGATTGCCAGCTACATCATCGTCGGTGTCGGCACGGGTATTCTTTTGGTGCTCAACCATTTCTCGAAGAAGATCGTCGAAAGAATACGCGCCAACGAGGGCATCGGCTCCCCGCATGACACCGCGGTCAGAACCGCGTTCAGCATCACCAAAACCGTCGTGGTCATCGTAGTCATCTTGGCGGTGGTACAGGCAAACAACATCGATGTCACCTCTTTGATGGTTTCCTTGGGCGTCGGCGGCGTCATCGCCGGCTTGGCTTTACAGGATTTCTTCAAAGACGTCATCATGGGGTTCCATATATTCGCGGATCGCTTCTTCCAGGTCGGAGACGTCATCGTCTACAACGGCAAAAACTACGAGGTCATCGATTTGACGCTGCGCACCACCAAGTTGCGCTCGCTGTTTGATGACTCCATCGCCAGTTTGAACAACCGCCTGATCGAATCGGTCGTCGTCGTGGGAAGCATCGTCGTGATGGATATCCCCCTTCCCTACGAAACCGCTCCCAAAGACATCGACGAGATCATGGCTGCAACCTGCAAAAAGATAAACACAATCAAAAACGTTTCGGCATGCCACTATCTCGGATTGCAGGAGTTCGGAGAAAGCGCCGTTTATTACCGTTTGACATTCAAATGCAAACCGCAGCTGCAAGGCCCCGCCAAACGCAACGCCCTGCGCATGATATTCGACGATCTGAACGAAAAAGGCATAACGATTCCCTACAACCAACTTGATATTCATACCATTTAGGATGGCTTGGGGTTACAATTCCTCCTTGTGAATTTAGAAGAAACAACATATACGAACAGGACCAACGCATCATGAAAATCATTTACAAAGACGGACATGTCGAAGAAGCCTCGGAAGATCTCGAGCTTGATACGCTTCGTCACAGCGCCGCCCATATCATGGCTCAGGCCGTTAAGCATCTCTACCCCGAAGCGCATTTCGGATACGGACCCGCTACCGAAAAAGGTTTTCATTACGACATCGACTTGGGCGATACCAAGATATCCGACGAGGATTTGATTGCCATCGAAGAAGAGATGAAGCGCATCATCAAAGAAAACCTGCCCATCAAGCCCTTCATTCTTCCCCGCGACGAAGCCATCGCGTTGATGGAAAGCCGCAACGAGAAGTACAAGGTCGAGCACATCGGCGATTTGGATGAAGACGCCGTCATCAGTTTTTATCAGCAAGGCGACTACATCGACATGTGCACCGGCCCTCATCTCACCTACACCAAGGCGCTCAAGGCATTCAAATTGACAAGCATCTCCGGTGCTTACTGGAAAAACAATTCCGAAAACAAGATGCTCACCCGCATCAACGGCATCGCATTCAGAACCAAAGAGGAACTGGATGCCTATTTGAAGATGATGGAGGAGGCAGAGCGTCGCGATCACCGCAAGATCGGCAAAGAGATGGAATTGTTCATGCTGCGCGACGAAGCTCCGGGATTTCCGTTCTTTTTACCTCGCGGCATGATCATCAAAAACGAACTCATCACCTATTGGCGCGAACTTCATCGCGAGGCAGGCTATGTCGAAATCGCCACCCCGCTTATCATGAACCGCCATCTTTGGGAGATTTCCGGTCACTGGGATCACTATAAAGACAACATGTACTCGACGACCATCGACGACGAGATTTTCTGCGTCAAGCCCATGAACTGCCCGGGCTCCGTTTTGACATACGCAAACAAACCCCACAGCTACAAAGAGCTTCCTTTGCGCATGGCAGAACTCGGCGTTGTCCATCGTCACGAAATGAAGGGCGCCCTTCACGGTTTGTTCCGCGTACGCTGCTTCACCCAAGACGATGCTCATATTTTCATGTCGCAAAATCAAATCTCCGACGAGATCAAGCGCGTTGTCGATTTGATCAACACCGTGTATTCGAAGTTCGGGTTCGAATATTTCATCGAGCTCTCCACCCGTCCGGAAAACTCCATGGGCTCGGATGAGGACTGGGAAGCTGCCACCAACGGCTTGATTGACGCTCTCGAGAAGATGGGTCTTCCCTACATCGTCAATGAGGGTGACGGCGCATTCTACGGCCCCAAGATCGATTTCCACCTGCGCGACTGTATCGGACGCACTTGGCAGTGCGGCACCATCCAGCTCGACTTCCAGATGCCGCTCAACTTCGATTTGGAATACATCGATGCGGACGGAAGCCGCAAACGCCCCATCATGATTCATCGCGTATGCTTCGGCTCCATAGAGCGCTTCATCGGCGTGCTGACCGAGCACTTTGCGGGCAAGTTCCCCACATGGTTGGCGCCGGTTCAGGTAAAGGTATTGCCCGTATCGGAAAAGTCCGCCGAATACGCCAAGGCGGCTTATCAAACGCTGTTCGGCAAGGGCGTACGCGTTGAATTTGACGACCGCGGAGAGACTATCGGCTACAAGATTCGCGAAGCAAGACAGATAGACCGTGTCCCTTATATGCTCATCATCGGGGAAAAGGAAGTCGAATCCAACACCGTCTCGGTGAGAAGCAGAGAAAACGACCAAACCCAAACCATGACTTTGGATGAGTTCGTACAACAAGTCACTTCCGAAATCTCGAACCGCGCCTAAGAACAAGCGCATATAAACAATCAAGGCCCTCAATCGGGGGCCTTTGTTTTTTGATTGGACGGATTATTATCTGTTAAGCGATGCCGAGCAGCGCGAGGATTGCGGATACGGCCAATACACCGCCTGCCATCATAAAGAACTGTCCGATGCGCTTTCCGTCACCGACACCGAGTTTGGTCTTGGGATCGATGGGATAATTTTCCGGATCGTTGACGGTCAAGCCGCCGTATCTTCTCTTGAATATCACGTAGAACAAAGGGCCGGTGGACAATCCGATAACGGCGTAAATCATATACTCGAGGCCGTTGATCCAAAGAGCCGCAAGCGACAGCAGTATCGGCAACAGCATACTGAAATACAACCCGAACTTACCGCCCGGAATGACATAGAGTTTGTCTTTCTTTCTGTCTTCGATCGGATACATCTTGCGCAACTTGACGGTGATAAGGCCCGTAAAGATGTAGATGACCAGCAAAAACGCCATTTCGAGCTCGACGATGGTCGCAAATTCGAACTGAGCAAACAGCAAAGAAACGATGGCCAAAGAAATGATACCGACATGAGGTGTGCGATATTTCTTATGCAGCACCTGGAATTTGGGGGTGAACAGATTGTCGTCGGCAAGCATGAAGAAACGCCTGGATCCCGACGCCAGATACACGTTGAATATCGAGCAGTTCGAGATGATAGCGACACCCAAAAAGATATAGCTTCCCAAAGAGCCGAGATAAGTATTGAGAACGCTGGCATAACCGATGGTGCCTTCCACCAATCCTCCGTCTACCGCCCAAAGCTCCCAACTTCCCTCGGGGAGACACGCGATGGCGGCCATGGTGGGAAGGATATACGAAATGGCGACAAGCGGAAGCGCGATCATCAAACCCTTGGGGATGGCGCGCCTGTCTTTGACCTCGCCCGCTATCGTGGAAATGCTCTCATAACCGCAATACATCCACATGCACAAGAATATCGCCGAACCCAAATCACCGGTTTCCGTGCCGAACGCGGTCATGGGTTCGAAAGGATCGGTTTGCCAATTGACAAAACCGATGACGGCAATAACGGCAAACATCAGCAAAACGATGACAGACATGACGTCGGAGGATCTCTCGACGGATTTGATGCCGACCAGATTCACCAGCGTGAATATCAAGATGACGGCCGCCTTGAACAAAAACGCCTCCCACCCTTCAAACGCAAAGATTTGACTGGTGTAGGCGGCCATGAGAGCGATATAGGTGCCCGTGGAGATGTATTCGTCGATGGCAGACCACCACCCCGCCAAAAATCCCCAGAACTCGCCGAAGGCTTTCTTGGCCCAGGTGTAGACACCACCCTCGACGGGCATCAAGGCCGAACATTCGGCAACGCAATTGGAAATCGGAAGAGACCAGATTATGGGGAATACGATGAGCAGAATGAGTGTAAAACCGGGACCGGCGGCGGGAATCATTTCTTCAATGCCAAAGCAGCCTGCCGATACAAGACAATACAGCATAAAGGTGATACCCAAAGGCTTGATATCCCTCTTGCGCAGCGCTTTTACGCCGCGATACTCCTCTGCCAACGAATCCCCCCTTAAAAAGAACCACGTAGGTTTTCCTTGAAAAATATAAGAATGTAGTATGGACGTTTTTGAATGCCTCGAACGGACAATTCGGCAAAGAGAACCAAAATATGCCGAATATTCACTATTCGTACGCGATGCGCGTTATCGTGCGAATCTCGACATCGAGACGGGAAGCATCAAGACAAGCCTTCACAAACGCATCGGGACGCAGTGAGCCGTCTTGACGGTTCTTAAGTCTAAACGTAACGGTGTTTTTCTCAATTGAAGGCGGATCGATCAGATAATCGGCAACCCTGCGCTCTTTGGTTTCCTTTTTCTTCTCGAGATAAACGGTTTCGGGAATAAGAAACTCATTCGGATTTATTTCTCTGTCAAACACTGCCTCATAGACGCTTGCTTCATGAGCATTGCTCACCGCGGGAAGGGATTTGTAGACATAGAAAGCGGCCTTTATCCTGATATCGCCGGGAGCCGATGCGGACAGTGCCTCAAACGCGGCGGCCTCATCGATACGTTTGAGCAAAAACACATCGAACTCCTCTTTTGCTCCCCCGACACCGACCGGCAAAGCCGATCCGAAGGAAATCTTCATATGGGGAGAAAAACCGCAGCTTATCGCGTAAGGCAGATTGCTCCTGCGAACGATCCGCTCGAGTGCGCGTATCAGTTCCAGATGCGAAAGCATGGCAAGTCTGCCCGTTTTTGCGTAAACGACACGCAGACGATACGTGATTTGCTCAGACATGGCGCTCACCTGCCAACCTGTTCTTCGCATGAAGTGCTTGACATGCCCCGCATCCCACACATCCCGCAAACGTGCAATCGGGGGTGGTGATGCCGAGTTGGGCTTTGTTGCGCTCGGCGACAAAGAAGCGATTGCTCACGCCCGTCGAAATATGCGACCAAGGCATGACCGAGCCTGTTTCGTGAGAAGAATGAGCTATTTTGTCGCAATCGATGCCGATTGTTTGCGCAGCATCAAGCCATGCTTTTTCGTTGAAATGCTCGTTCCATGCATCGAACCTGGCACCGTTTTTCCAGGCAGCATAAACCCAATCGGATATCTGCCTTCCGCCTCGGCTCATGCATGCCTCCACGAATGCGGTTCGGGGATCATGCCAACGGATATCGATGGCGCGGTATTTGACGCTGCGGCGCAGCAAATCGACACGACGTTGCGCTTCGGCGGCGGTGATTTGCCCATCCCATTGGAAGGGTGTTTGCGCCTTGGGCACGAACACGGCGATGGCGGCCGATATATTGATTGCCCCGCGTTGTTTTTCTTCGGTTGCCGCCCGTGCGTGGTCATATGCGCGTTGCAGAAGGCTTGCGATGCCCTTGATGTCCTCATCGGTTTCCGTGGGCAACCCGATCATGAAATACAGTTTGCAATGACGCCACCCCGCGGCAAACGCCGCATCTATGGCACAAAACAAATCCTCTTCGGTGACGTTTTTGTTGATGACGTCACGCAGACGCTGCGTTCCGGCCTCGGGAGCAAAGGTCAATCCGCCTCTCTTCTGCCCGGCCACAAGACCCGCCATCGATACCCCGAAAGAATCGAGGCGCTGCGACGGTATGGAAATCCTCACGCCTTTGTCTTGGGTTGCGGCATTGAGGCGCATCAAAATATCTGCGATTTGGCTGTGATCGGTCGTGGAAAGCGATGTCAGGCTCACCTCGTCGTATCCGGTTTGCGACAGGCCCGCCTCAACCGATGCGACGATGTTGTCGGCGCTTCTCTCCCTCACGGGACGATACATCATGCCGGCCTGGCAAAAACGGCAGCCGCGCGCGCAGCCGCGCAGTATCTCCATGTTGAGGCGGTCATGAACCATCTCGATATAGGGCACCATGCAAGGTTCCCATCCCGGCGTTTCCGAGAAATTTTCAAACACGGTTTTGGTGACGGTTTTGGGAACATCGTCATAAAGAGGTACGACGTATGAACCTTCTTCTTTGGCTTGATCGTCGTCAAGACAGCGATAAAGACTCGGAACATACGTGCCGGGCATATGAGAGAGCTCCCGCAATATCTCAAAGCGGGTTTTGCCCTGATTTTTGAGCAAAGAGATTGCCGCAAGCAGATCCGGTGTCGCCTTTTCTCCTTCCCCGATGCTTATCACGTCGAAAAATGCCGCAAAGGGTTCGGGGTTAAATGCGCACGGTCCCCCTCCCAACACAAAAGGATTCTCGTCGGTTCTGTCCTTGGCAAATATCGGAATCCGTGCCAAATCCAACCCCTCGAGAATATTGGTTGCCGCTAGCTCGTGCGGAAGCGTGATTCCGATTGCATCAAACTCACAAAGGGGCGCAAAGCTTTCCAAAGAAAAAAGCGGAATATGCTTTTTCCTCATCAAATCGATCATGTCCGTCGCGGGTAAAAAACTTCTTTCCGCCGCGAAGCCCTCTCTTGCGTTGACGGCATTGCACAGGATGCGTATGGCCTGATTGCTTTGTCCCAACTCGTACGTGTCGGGATATATCATGCAAAACCTGAACTCGGCATCCGGCTTATAAGTACATCCGAACTCGTGATTGATATAGCGGGAAGGTCGCTCGACGCTTCGAAGCAAAGGTTCGATTGAAGGCCACAGATCCGTCATCGGTCAACCTCAGACGACGGTGGGCTTTTGGGCGACACGGCCGA
>JAGCZM010000176.1 GCA_017960005.1 Eggerthellaceae bacterium | reverse complement strand
CGCTTTTTCTAAAATCCCCTTCAAGACGGCAATCAAAACGGCCGCTCCCCTGCTCATCGTCTCGGTACTGACGTTTCTGTTCAATCTGTTTTTCAACACGACCGGAGAAGTCCTTTTGTCCTGGTGGATTGTCACGATAACCTCGGACGGCGTGTATGCCGCATTCTTTTTCGGGATAAGGTTGTCGCTGCTGATATTCATCGCCTGTCTGCTGACCTTGACGACTTCCATCCTCAAGATTACCGATGCCACCGAAGATATCCTGCTCCCCTTGCAAAAGATAGGCTTTCCCACGCACGAGCTTGCGGTCATCACCAACATCGCGATTCGATTTTTGCCCATGTTTGCCCAAGAATTCGTCACCATCCGGCAGGCGCGCCAAGCACGTGGGTCGAATATGAGTTTCAACCCGTTCAAAGGCGGCCTCAAAACTCTCGGCTCCATCCTCACCACGCTTTTCGTAAGTGCGTTTCGTCATGCCGACACGCTTTCCCAAGCGATGGATGCGCGCTGCTATCATGGGCTGTCAAGACGCCGCATGGGTGCCTTTTCCTGGAAAAAAGAAGACAGCGCAAGCGCTGTCTTCATCATCTTGCTATTGACGGGTTGTATCCTGCTTGGGCTGATTTAACCTATTCAAACCGATAGATATCCTTGGTCGCCTCTTGGAAAGCGGCATATACCTCTTCCCCGATTTTTTCGTCGTCGATGCTCTCGAACCCGGAAGGCTGCCCCTCGTCATCGAACTCGGTGGCACGCAAAATCAAAATGTCGCCGCTTCCGCCGACCTGCGATTCATCGGCAACCGGGAAAAAGAAACCGTATTCGCCGGTATCATGCATGAGCATGCCCAAAAACTCGAACTTGGATACCACGCCCTCGGCGTCTTCCATATCCAAAATCATGCCCTCTTCCTCGGGCGGCGCAAAACGCGGATCGCTTCCGCTTCTGACATCTTTGCTCATCGTGACGACTCCTCGCAAAATCTCATGCCTACATTTGCCCGATGATTTCGTCATTGTGGTTGAATCGGGTTATCTTGGTGCCGAACTTGGCGGTCAGTTTCTTGTACTTCTCCTCACGTCCTTTCCACAGCGCAAACAAAGGCGTTGCGATTGCTATGGACGAATAGGTGCCGGCAATCAAACCGATGACCATCGCAAATGCGAAGTCCTGCAAAGTCGCGCTGCCGAACAACAGCATGAACAAAACGGGGATAAGTGAAGTCAAAGTCGTGTTGATGGAACGAATAAACACCTGGTTGATGGAATGATTCGCCATCGACATGAACGTGAACTTGGGGTTTTGGGCCTGCTTCATGTTGTCGGCGATGCGGTGGAACACAACCACGGTATCGTAGAGCGAGTAGCCCAAAATGGTAAGCAGCGCCGCGATGGTGTTGGGATTGACCTCACGACCGACCAAAGCGTAGATGCCCATGACCAAAACCAAGTCATGCAGCAGCGCAACGACGGCCATGACGCCCATCTTATATTCGAAGCGAATCGCGATATAAATGATAATCAATACCAATGAGACCAAAAACGCGATAAGCGATGCCGATATGACCGAGGATCCCCAGTCAGGTCCGATGGTCGTTACTTCGAAATTGTCCGTGGTCCAACCGAACTTGTCGGCAACCTTATTGGCAACGGAAGTGGCTGATGTGACATCGGTTGTGGTCGTCCTCACCAAAAAACCGATTTCTCCTTCGGCTTCGGTGGTTTGAATGACCGCATTGGGCTCGCCGAACTCGGTAAATGCCTGACGTACCTCTTCGGTGGAGACCTCGCCGGTACCGTGGAAGGTGACCGAAGATCCGCCCACGAACTCGATTCCGAAATCCAACCCCTTGATGCCGACCACGGCAACGGATCCGATGACAACCACACAGGCAGCCGTCAGGAAAATACGACGGTATCCCATGAAGTTGATGTCTTTTTTGATGAAGCGCCCGCGTATCTTCTTGGGCTCATCGGATGCCTCGATCTCTTTATCATCCAAAAGCGCATTTTGCGCGGCGGCAACATCGGGAGATACGGCATTGTTGGTTTGCGCAACGGCAAGCGAATCGGAAATATCCCAAAACTGCGGATGCTTTGCCATGATGCGGGGCGCGAGCAAACGGATGATGGGGGCCTTGAACAGCAACATCATGGCGATGTCGCAGAAAATACCCAAAGCAAGCGTCAAGCCGAATCCTTTGACGGATGCGGATGCCAAGAAGAACAACGACAATGCCGAAACAAGGGTAACCAGGTCGGCATCAATCGAGGTCCAGATGGCGTGGCGGACACCGGAGACGGAAGCGGCTTTGATGCTTCTGCCCATGCGAATCTCTTCGCGGAACCTCTCCATTGTCAGAATCGAGCTGTCGGCCGCCATACCGATGGTAAGCACGATGCCCGCAACACCTGCCAAACTCAAACTGAACAGGCCAAGTCCGCTTAGGAAGGCCAATATACCCAGATACAGTACGGCAAACACACCCATGGCAGCTGCGGTCAGAATACCCAGACCGCGATAGAAGAACAGCAGGTACAACATGACCAGCGCCAAGCCGAGCAGAGCTACCAAGACACCGCTTTTAAGCGCATCCTGTCCCAAAGTCGGACCGACGACTTGGCTTTGCGCGTATTCGAAACTCACCGGCAAAGAACCGGATTCCAGAACGGTCTGGAAAGCCTTTGCCTCGTCAAGGGAGTAATTGCCCGTGATGGAGACATGGCCGTCGGTGATGGCCGCCTGAACCGCGGGAGCACTCTCGACATAACCGTCCAAGATGATGACGATTTGGCCATGCGAAGAAACCAGATCCTCTGTTGCTTTCCTGAATGCCGATGTACCGGCCTGATCGAGTTCGAGGTTCACCGCGAAATACGAAGAAGCCTCGGATGCGCTTCCGACAGAAACCCTGCGGATGTTGGATCCGGTGATAAGCGATTCGTATGTCCCCTCTTCCACCGCAAGACGCTTGGTGGAAACGATAAAGGTGATGCCGGTTGCGGGGTCGACGACGGTTTCGTACTCGATGTACTCACCGTGTTCGATCTTTTCTCTGATCTCGGGATCGGTAAAGCTGTCCAGACGGGCAAAGACCAATTTGCCGGTCTTGCCGATGGTCGCCAAAGCCGTCTCCGTATCGGAAAGGCCCGGAATCTGCACGAGAATCTGATTGTTGCCCTGCAGCTGTACCACCGCTTCGGATGCACCGAGGGCATTGACACGGGTTTCGATGATGGCGCGGGATTTTTCCATATCCTCGGCGCTGATGGGGCTGTCCCCGGTCGATTTAGCGGTAAGCACGACCGACAAACCGCCGCGGATATCCAAACCTTGATTGATTTTCTTGTCAAGCGGCGTAAACAACGCGACCGAAGCGATAATCAAAACGGCGGTGACTACGATAAGCCATACGTTTTTGCGCTGGGCGTTGTCGGGACGCTTGTTTAAAGGTCGTTT
>JAGCZM010000175.1 GCA_017960005.1 Eggerthellaceae bacterium | reverse complement strand
TTTCCAGAAGATAGGCATAAAGCACGCAGTTCTTTCTCACAAAAAGCTTGGGTATGCCTTCCACCTCATCAAGCAAATCCGCCGTAACGTTGAGCGGTGTCGCCAAAACGAGGTTTTTGGCGGATCTGACGAATCCTTTGTCGGTGGTAACCTGCCATCCGTCGTCTTTGCGCTCGACTTTGACAACCATATTGTCGAGCAAAACGTTGCCCGAACCCTGAGAAAGCCTTTTGGCCATCTCGTCGGCATCGAAGTCGAAACGTTTGAGTTCCATCACGAGTTTCATGCTCGGAAGATGCATGGTGAGAGGCTGTACGGTATTGAGATAATCGATTGCCATCAACTGCTCGGGCGGAGTTCCGGTGCAGGCATGCGCGAACATGCTGACCAAATCCTCGCAGATGGGGCGCACATTAATCCTGTCCATCCACTCGTCTGCCGTCTCATGGAACAATTGATTGATAAAAGGATCGCAGGACAAAGCGCGCGACACCTCCATGATGGCGCATCTTTCTTTGAACAACTCGTAGTGCGGCAAAAACTCCGTCCTCATCCATTTCATGTAGCGTCTCAAAGACGGATAGTGCAAAGCCGTTTTCCCGGAAAGCGCGGCCCATTGCTTTCCGCCGCGGTTGCAGGCTGCGGCTCCCAAACGCGGCACCACGTCGACGGTGGGCTTTAAGATGTTTCTTTCTTTCGAGAGCATCGTTCGATAACTCCCGAAATAAAACACCGCACCGTAATTCATGTGACGGCTCGTGTCGTTGAATATGCGACCTCCCATGTAATCCGCAATAAGCAGATAATCATGACCCGCTTTTTGCAAATCGAGAGCGCAGTTCATGCCCGCAACGCCCGCACCCACGATGATGGTATCGTGATCGTATGTTGCCATGGTGACCCCCTTTTTGTCTCATTGCGCATGCAGGCATTTACATGCGTTATTTCTTGGAAGCGGGATATCTGAGACGACCCTCGGAGAGTTTTTTCATGATGTCCATGTAGCGACGCCCCATCACCACCGAGGCGGTACCGAGAATAAACACCACGAAGTACTTATTCAGACGGTGGTAGCGCTCAAAGGTACAATCGCATCTCCAGCGCAGACGGCAGCGCACCGGATGTTTGTCACTGCCCTCGATGGTACGTATCTCCCAGTTCCATGTCCAACAAAAACGCTTAAACCAAAGCTTCAATGCCTTTTCCTGATTGGGTCCGGGATTCTTGTAGCCCGGATCGGTTGCGGTATCGGAATGCGCGGCCCATCCGTAAGGCTCCTTGTGAGAAACCTGAGTCACCCACTCTCCTATCGACAAGGGTGCCTGATGAAACCACTGGAACTCCCCGACCTGCAGGCCTTGCCATTCGGGGTGGATGTCGTAATGATTGCGTATGTCGAAGGTAAACAATCTCTCCAGCCACTGGAAGCTGTACCATCCCGCCTTTGTCTGTCCGGATTGCTGAACATAGGCCCATACTTTTTCGGCAGGAGCATTGATGGTGATGGCCGCGTCATAGCGCAGATGCTTTTCTCCCGGTTTGATCCAATCGTCGCCGATAATCGGAGCTATCTTTTCCTTGAGAGTCATTTTGTGGCGAAGGCCGTATACCCACATATCCGCCAAGAAGATGAACAAAATCGCTATGACAAGCAGCGCTATCGCCCAACCGTCAATGAGCGCCGTAACCAAAATCGTATCGGGCAGCGCGCACATTATTCCGAAATATCCCAAAACGACCGGCAGAGCGCCGAATACGATGATGGCGATGATGTTGGCACTCGGTTCCAATACTCCGACGGCGGTCAACACAAACCAACAAACAACGGAAGTTGCCCAACCGATGATACCGATCCATATTCCTTCCGCGGAGCACTCCATCATGCGTTTTCTGTGGGCAATCGCCCAATCGATGAGCACGCCTATCCAACCCAAACAAAAGCCAACCAACAAAAACAGAAACTGCTGAAATCGGTTATATCGATAACCGTCCACTCGCACGTCGTAACTCATATACCCTCCTTTATCACCAGCTTACTTACTTGTGAGTAGTGCCAAAGACCGTGGGTACCAAAAGAGTGCGCTTTTTAAAACCGTTGCCGACAAAGAAACGCAAAAACGAATTGTTTTATTACGAAAATATTGCGAGAAGAGCAGATACAAAATGCCCAAGACAAAGGGCATCCACCGTCATATTACTGTATGGGCAGGTAAAGTCAATGGTTTTTGGATTATCGGTGCAACCCTGCACCGATAATCCAAATCGACCACACAAAAGCGATTATTCTTTTGTGGATAAGACCCTAGTTCGCAGTATCGGAAGAATCCTCATCCTTGGATGCTTTGCCTTGCGTTTGGTCCTTCTTGTGCTTTGCATAGAGCACCGCACCGGCACCGATCAGCGCCGCGGCACCCAATCCTCCCGCCACTGCACCAACCGGGAACCCGTTATCTGTCTTCACGACTTCAACGGGTGAATCCTGCACATGTCCGGATTGCACGGCAACCCGATTCTCGATAAGCAACTCAAACGGATCGGTATTTGCGGGCATGGCGCTTCCCAACAGCAAAGCTCTGTCGTCGACCTCGAATCCTTCTGCCTTGACAAAGGTGG
>JAGCZM010000174.1 GCA_017960005.1 Eggerthellaceae bacterium | reverse complement strand
GAGGGCCGTGTCGTGGAAACCGGCCAACCAGAAGACATCATGCCCAAGCTCGGCTTTGAGGAAAAAGACACCCCCGGTTGTCGTTTGACCACGCCAACCGAGCTTCATTTGACCGAGATACCGACTACTTGTTAAGGAGGCTGAAATGGCAGTGGATTTGTCACCCATCGATCAAAGCCTTTTGGCCGAAATCGCAAACATACACGGAATGCCCAAGGGGGCGTTCAACATCCGCCGTGACGGTCAGTTGGTAACCCGCTCGTCGACGGCCAATATCGAGATTGCCACCAAAACCGACAACCCCGGTATCGACATCACCATCAAACCCGGCACCAAGGGAGAAACCGTCTATATTCCGGTCATCCTCACGCAAAGCGGCCTTAAAGATGTCGTATACAACACCTTTTATGTCGGAGAGAACTGCGATGTGACCATTGTTGCAGGATGCGGCATCCATAACGCCGGTCACGAAGCGAGCCAACACGACGGGATTCACAGCTTCTATATCGGCAAAAATGCCCGTGTCAAATACATCGAAAAGCACTACGGCGAGGGGACGGGAAGCGGAGATCGCATCCTCAATCCCACCACCAACGTCTACATGGAAGAAAACTCCTATTGCGAGATGGAGTTGACGCAACTTCGCGGCGTATCTTCCACCATTCGCGACACCAATGCCGAAATCGGCGCCAAGTCCAAGTTGGTTTTGAACGAGAAATTGCTTACGCATGACAAACAAACCGCACGCAGCAACATCCAAATCGACTTAAACGGCGACGGTTCGAACGTGCAGGTGGTTTCGCGCTCCGTTGCCCAAGACGATTCGCATCAGATATTCAACCCGCTGGTGCGCGGCAATGCGGCATGCCATGGGCATGTGCAATGCGACGCCATCATCATGGGGCGTGCCCGAGTGACCGCCATCCCCGGTATCGAAGCGGGATGCGAGGATGCCCAGCTCATCCATGAGGCGGCTATCGGCAAGATAGCGGGAGACGAAATCACCAAGCTGATGACGCTGGGATTGACCGAAGAGGAAGCCGAAGCCGAAATCATCGACGATTTCTTGAGCTGAAACAAAAATGCCCCGTGTCAGACGGGGCATTTTTGTTTCAGAAAAGGGTGCTTGTCTGCAAAGGTTCGGTTGCGCTATTGATGATACCGGCGCATCCGATGACGCAAACCTTGCTTGTTTCTAAGGCCTTATTCAAATCACGTGCCAACATGCCGACGGTCTCTTTGTTCGTCAAAAGAAGTTCGCTTCTTTTTTCGAGGAGATAGTCTTTCGGGACGTTGCCGAGAATGCGCATGATTTGGTAGTGAATCTGTTCGCGGCGGGTTTGGGGTTTGTCGTATGCCTTGGCCACGATGTTGATGATGCTGCTGTCTATCTCTTCTTGCGAAATGTCCTGGGAAAGCAGCCACCGAGCCGCGCCTCTGATGGTCGCCAGAGACTCATCCACGTGCGGATCGCGGAAAGTGTAAAAACGCAGGAAAGTTCCTCTCTCCGAAGAAAAACCGGTGCCGTAGGCGCCGCCCTTGGCACGGATTTCGTTCCATAGATAGTTGTACGAAAGCAAATTGGAAATGACGGGCCATGCGGCATGTCCTTGGCTTTGCATACCTTCGATGTGCGCGCCCAGTGCGGAAAACGTGATGTTGGTGGGGATGATGAATGCTTCGTTTTTGTCCGAAGGACTCGGAACGATGAACTTGTCGGGGCAGGGTTCGTTTGTGAACAATCCGGGATATGCGTCATCGGCGCTTTCCAGAGCATGCCAAAAACCTTCGTATGCTTTATCGCTTCCGGCAAAGGAGAGAGTTTCTTTCGAATTGAGGATGGCGGGCACGATGCGTTTGAGATCTTTGACAAACGTTTCGTAGCATTCGTCGAATCTTTTTTCGAAATCGCATATGTATCGATACCACTCGATACCTTGGAGACGTTGGTTCAAGACATCTTCGGGACGAAAATAGGATGCCAAACGTCCGGCTGCCAGGGCATGTCCCGAATCGGTTGCCGATATTTCGAATCCCAGTTTTATTTGCTTGACGGTGTCGAGAACATCTTCTTTTGCTTCCGGTGTCTCGAATACGCTGTCGGCAAGGATTTCCGCGGCAAGGGCCGTTGCTTCGGAAAGGTTGTTTTCCATGCAGGAATACCACACCCTCAGATAAGGCTGCACATCGAAATCGTTTTTGAAACGCGCGATGTTGATGATTCTTGCCGAAAGCACTCCGAAGTACCGATAAGAGGAGGCAAGGATCTCTTCTTTGGAGTGTTTTGAGGTCCCCACCTCGCGCAAAAGCTGTACCCAGAGGTTTGCCGCGTACAGATCGTCGGCATCGATGTTGTTTAAGTTGAATATACGGCTCACGTAAGAGATACCGTGGGTGTTGATTTCGGTTCTGATGCAGGGACGATCATGCGAGGTGTCTATCGATGCCTGCGGATAGGTTTTGCCCGGCCCGAGATCTTTTATCGACATGCGCGGAATCAATGCCGAATCCGCCGGATCATCCGGTGTTTCCTGAGCTTTGCGAAGCTCGTCGCTTTCGATCTTGATTCTTTCTTTGTCATCGTCGGTCATGTTTTTGAAAGCCTCTGCCAAAGAAAGCGATTCTTTGGCCGTAGGGTCTTCGTCGCAAGGTATGCATTCGCCGCCTGCCATGTGATTGTTTTCGAGGAAAAGAGCTTCAAGCATGTC
>JAGCZM010000016.1 GCA_017960005.1 Eggerthellaceae bacterium | reverse complement strand
GCGATGCCCTCGATTACCGCTTTAAAGCCGTTCTCGTCGGACAAAAGCGGCGTGATGTCTTTGAACACAACACCGGGCTCGGGATAATCGGGCAAGTCGTAAATCAGGCTTTCGTAATCAAAATCAACCATCGTTTTTCCTTCGGTACTCAAAAACCATATCGTTTCTTTTTTTATTGTACTACGTGGGCATGACTTTTAGCGGCATCCACGAGTTCTCTACCGATGAAACATCCGTAAACGGGGTATACTTAAAACCCCCGATTTTACGGGGATTTTGACGAAAAAATCGTTCGTAAGAGCAGTTGATTATGCAAAGAGTCCTTCAAAAGATTTCGTACGTGATGGGTACCGTCGGCTTGATTTTGTGCTTTGTTGCCGCCGGTTTGGGAATGTGCTGCATCCCTTCGGTTACTGAAGCACTTTCAAACGAATACGCCGACGAAGCAAACTCACCCTTCAACAGGGCTCAGCTGGTCAAAGGCGCCGTCGCATGCGCCGACTACACGATGCTTTCCCACGATTTGGAATCTTTGATGAGCACGATTCGTGCCATGAACAAGGCGATCGACAGCCCCTATGCCTTTTATACCGATGAAGAATTCCTCGGTGCCCCGAACAGTTACGCGCTGGACGAGAACAGCATCTCTCATCTCGATGATTGCTTTGATGTCGTCAAAGGCGTAAGGATTGCGGTCATTGTCGCGCTTGCCTTGGTGCTGCTCGGTTTGATCGGCTCGAGGATCTTCGGAGGAAGACACGGCTTTGGGAAAGTTTTGGCGTTTGCCGGATGCATCACACTCGGTATTTTTGCCTGCCTGGGCATCTTTGCACTCTTCAACTTCGACGGATTCTTCGATGTATTCCACAGCCTGTTCTTCGAAGAAGGGTCTTGGCGGTTTCCGAAAGACAGCCTTCTCATCTGTATGTTGCCCCTAAACTTCTGGATGGGCATGGGCGTCATCTGGATTTGCACCACGTCCCTCTTGTGCATAGCGGCCCTCATCTGGGGTTTTGTATGGATGCGTTCCAACAGAAAAATCGTTTGGGTACGCCATGATTACCGAGACGACGAGCCCAAGAAACGCTCGTCTAGCTCATCAAAAACCGCATCACGACAAAGGAAGCGTTGAATATGGTTTCAAATAAAAGCGCAGGCGAACAAGTACGCGTTCGCTTTGCACCCAGCCCAACCGGTCGCCTTCACATCGGCGGCGCACGTACCGCCATTTACAACTGGGCTTTCGCGCGTGCAACCGGCGGCGTATTCGTGTTGAGAATCGAGGATACCGATCCCGATCGCTCCACCGAAGAAAACACCCAAATCATCCTGCGTGCTTTGCGCTGGATGGGCCTCGATTGGGATGAAGGTCCCGAAGTCGGCGGTCCTTTCGGTCCCTATATCCAAACAAAGCGCACGCATATCTATGCCGAAGCGCTGGAAAAACTCAAGGCAAAAAATGCCGTCTATCCGTGCTTTTGCTCCAAAGAAGAACTCGAGCAAAAACGTGCTGCGGCAGAAGAGGCCGGCAAAGCCTATATCGGATACGACAAAACATGCCGCGATCTCGATCCGGCAGTCGCGCAAACACGAATCGATGCCGGAGAGCCCCATGTATGGCGCCTGAGAGTTCCCGAAGGGCATGAGCCCATCGAGTTTGACGATGCGGTATACGGTCATATGAGCTTTCCGGCAGATGTCATGGATGACATGATTTTGGTCAGAAGCGACGGCAGTCCCACTTACAATTTCGCGGTGGTATGCGATGACACCGATATGCGCATCACCCATGTCATTCGCGGTGACGACCACCTCTCCAACACCCCCCGTCAGATACTCATCTACGAGGCGCTAGGTTATCCCATCCCCACCTTTGCCCACCTGTCCATGATCTTGGGACCGGACGGCAAAAAACTCTCGAAACGCCATGGCGCAACCTCGGTCGAGGAATACCGCGACGAAGGTTACCTAAGCGATACGATGGTCAATTTCCTCGCGCTTTTGGGCTGGAGTTTGGACGGAGAAACCACCATCATCCCCCGCGATGTTTTGTGTGAAAAGTTCGGTCTCAATCGCATCACCAAAAAAGATGCGATTTTCGACGAAACGAAGCTGACCTGGATGAACGGCGTCTACATCAGAGAGATGACCCCGGCTGCCTTTGTCGAGGCGGCACGTCCCTGGCTGTGCAAAGCCGCGGGATGCGACGATGACGGATTCTTCGAAGGCCATCGCGTTTGGTTCGAAAAACTCTATCCCCTTTTGGCGGAGCGCTTGGTTCGTCTCGACGAGATTCCGGACAAGATTGCGTTTCTGTTCTGGGGAAACAACATCATTCTCGATGCCGACAGTGTAGACAAAACCCTCAAAAAAGAAGGATGCAGGGCAAAAGAGGCTCTGCTTGCCTGCAGAGACGTGTTGGCGGACACAAGCATTTCCTGGAACTTCGAGGCGCTGCAGGATGCCTGCAAGGCATTGTGCGAGCCCATGGAACTCAAACCCAAGTTGCTGTTCCAGCCTTTGCGTGTCGCAATCACCGGCAATATGGTCTCGATACCGTTGTTCGAAAGCATCGAACTGATGAGCCGGGAAAATGTCCTTGCACGCATCGATTACACGATAGATCACGTGTTTGAGCAATAAAGGATAAAAAGCAAATGTCCGAGCCCAAAGTCATCTTTCTCAAGGAGTACTGCACCAGAACGTTCGGGAGCACCTGCACCCGTTGTATCGCCGCATGCCCCGCACAAGCGCTTTCGACGGATAAAGACGACGATACCAAGATCGTCGTCGATGCCGATGCCTGCACGCAATGCGCCATCTGCTGCGGCGTATGCGATGCGCTTTCCTCGACGAGGGTGACCATGCTCGATTTGCACGAGCGCGTCAGATCCATCGCCCAAAACGGCAACGTAGTCGTGTTCACCTGCAAAGAAAACGTGTTTCCCGACCTCGATCTGGCCAAAAACGTCATCGTCATGCCCTGCATCGCTTCCATCTCCCCCGAACTTTGGACGCTGATTTTGTCGGAGAAGATCACGGTGCGTGTTGCCATCGACATGAACTACTGCACCGACTGCAAACGCGGCGGCAGCATGGGCATGCCTTTATACACCTATGCCATCGAGCAAGCCCAGCGCTGGGCTGCCTCCGAAATTCGCTTTGTCGACATCATCCCGGAAAAACCCACTCTTCGCCGTGTATTGAGCGACGATACGGGTATCAACAGAAGATCGGCGATTTCGGGATTGGCGGTCAACATCGTCGATGCGGCAACAGGGCGCCGTCGCAAACGCAATTCAAACGCCATAGAGCAGATTCGCAATGCCCGCGAGACCGCGCGCGCACGAGCCAGATTGAGCGTTGACGAAACCATACAGGCATCCCTCGCGGCAAACGAAGCGATGCGCACGCGCATCATCGTTCCCAAGCGCGAGATGCTCATCGACGCCATAAACAATGATCCGAAAATCGCTCCGCGCGTACTCGTGGTAGTTTCTGCGACGAACATGATGGAATGCATAGATTGCGGGAAATGTTGCAAAAACTGCCCCACCGCCGCACGCAGAATCGATGCCGACACCGGACAGCTTGACTATGACAGGCTATATTGCATCGGCTGCGGTTTGTGCGTCAACGCCTGCCCCCAAGAAATCGTCACGCTTGAATCGCTGAAGGCAGATGCTTTCAATCTCGACGAATATGCCGGCTTGATCTCCGAGTCGCCGGAAGAAATCAATCCCGAACCCCAAGCATAAAGCGCAGCAGTTTCAGGATTTCGTCAAACAAATCGATATCTTCGCCCATCCGCTCGAAATACTTCGTCGGAATAGAAAAACGTTTACCGTCCTTGTCGTAGCGTGCCGCGTATATACGCATCTGCTTTAAGGATTCCCCGTCTGCCTCGATACCGCTTATCGTCAGCCTGCCGCCCGACCAAATAACCGATTTAATGCCGTATTGATTGGCCAGCACACGGATGGTTGCCTTCGTGAGAAGGTTTTTGGCGGGTACCGGCATATCGGGATGTTTTTTCGAAAGGTCCTCGCGTAAAGCATCGACTTCGGTTTCGATGGCACAATCGGCAATGCTTCGATACCAAGCGATTCGCTCGTCTGCGGCCTCGATATACTCCTGCGGCAAAAACGTCGGACCGGGGATGTTGATGGCAATATCGCTTTGCGCTTCCGGCAATCCGCTTGGGGTGGCACGCCCTTCACGCAAGGCGCTGACGGCATCGGCCAGCATCTGCGCGAACAAATCAAATCCCACCGCGGTGATATTTCCGCTCTGTTCGGCACCCAACAAACTGCCCGCTCCCCTGATCTCCAAATCGCGCAGTGCGATGCGAAGACCGCTTCCCAGTTCACGGTTTTCGTCAAGAGCGTTTAAGCGAAGCATGGCTTCTTCGGTAAGCGCGGAGTTGGCCGGGAATAAAAAGTACGCATATGCCTGCACCGAGGAGCGACCCACACGCCCTTTGAGCTGATACATCTGAGCCAAACCCAAACGCTGGGAATCCTCGATGATAAGCGTGTTGGTATGCGGATTGTCGATACCGCTTTCGATGATGGTCGTGGCAACGAGCACATCGAGCTTTCCCGCGGAAAACTCCTCCATGATGCCCTCGAGCTTATCCTTGCTCATTTTGCCGTGAGCGACACCGATTCTCGCCTCGCCTGCCGCCTCGGCAACGCGCGCCACAGCATCCTCGATGCCGTTTACCCGGTTGCTCACGTAATAAACCTGACCGTTTCTGGCCAATTCCCGACGTATCGCATCGGAAATGACATCGGGATCCCACTCTCCCACATGCACTTCGACGGCGCGCCTGTTTTGGGGAGGGGTCATGATGAGACTCATGTCGCGTATGCCGGACAAAGACATCTGAAGAGTTCGCGGGATGGGCGTTGCCGAAAGCGTCAGCACATCCACGCTCTCCCTGAGGTTTTTGAAATGCTCTTTGTGTACCACCCCGAATCGCTGCTCCTCGTCGATGATGACCAACCCCAAATCGCGGGGATTGACATCTCTGCTGAGAAGGCGATGAGTGCCCACCAATATCGATACACTTCCGTTTTCGAAACCCTCGAGAGCGCTTTTCTGCTGTGCGGGTGTCCTGAACCTCGAAAGCACCTCGATGGTTACCCCAAACGGCTCGAACCTGTCTTTAAATGCCGCATAATGTTGCTGTGCCAAAATCGTGGTGGGACATAAAACCATGACCTGTTTTTTGTTTTGCGTGGCTTTAAACGCGGCACGCATGGCAACTTCGGTCTTACCGAACCCCACATCTCCGCAGATGAGGCGATCCATGGGTTTGTTGCTTTGCATATCGGCTTTGACATCCTCGATGGCCGCCATCTGATCGGATGTCTCTTTGTAGGGAAATGCCGCCTCCATCGCGATTTGCTCGGGAGTATCCTCGCCGAACCTGAACCCGACGCTTTTGAGGCGTCTGGAATATACGTCCATCAAATCAAATGCCATTTCTTTGGTTGCTTTGCGCGCTTTGGCCAAAGCACGCGACCAATCCG
>JAGCZM010000173.1 GCA_017960005.1 Eggerthellaceae bacterium | reverse complement strand
TATGCTCCACTCAGGCCATTTATATCAACGAAGAAGACGGAACCGTCATCTTCGACAGCAATTTGTGCGACGGCTGCAAGGCTTGCATCGATGCTTGCCCTTACGGCGTTCCGCAATACTATCCCGAGCAAAACATCGTTCGCAAATGCGACGCCTGCGCTCAGCTGCGTGCCGCTGGTGAGCTTCCCGCTTGCGTCGGTGCCTGCACCATGCGTGCTCTGGAGTTCGATGACGTCGATGTTCTCAAAGAGAAGTATCCCGATGCCGTCAAGCAGATCTCCATTTTGCCCGACCCCGCACTGACCACTCCGGGTACTTTGATTTCCCCGCGTGCCGGTGCGTTGTTGGACAACCCCGTAAAGGTTCATCTGTAGGAGTTGCGGTCTTGTGTTTTTGAGGGGAAGGGTTGCCTTTTCCGAGAATGAACAAACTTGCATTTTTAAGTGAACCGAGTTAAGTGTTGAAAAGAAGACCGCAGTAAAAAACGTAAAGCCGCTGCGGTCTTCTTTTTTCATACGAGAGACGAATGATTCTTAAAAAAGAGATAATCGATATGGATAAAGAACAAATCATCGCTTCCATGGCGACCCGAGAATTCATTTATCGTTATCTGAGTCGTTTTTACGTCTCATACGTCGACATGGACTTCTTGAAGACCATCGAAAGCGATGCCGCAACCGGGCACATAAAGCTGTTTTGCGGAGAAGAAAACATCGCCAACGCTTTCCAGAAGTTGCTTCGCGAAACGGCGTTTACGTATGATTTCGATCCCGAAGAAACCGGTGAGCTGGTATCCCTCAGGCGTGCCTATGACGATTTGTTCGTCAAAGGCAAAAAGGCTTTGGGAAAAGGTTGCGAAACCTTTTACGGGGCCTCTCAATCCGAAGGTTCGCAAAGCACAATCTCTCAAATCAGGGACGTGTTCGAAAAATACGATTTCTCCGTCGGCGCCGGTTTGCGCCAGCCGGTTGACTTTTTGGGCTGTGAGTTGGAGTTTATGACGGAGATGGCCCATAAAACAAAGGCCGCTTTGATCGTCGGAAACTTTGCCGGTGCCCTTGATCTGCTTTACGAGCAATTGAACTTTTTGCGCGAGCATCTCTCTTATCTGATTTCTTGTTTTACGACGCGTTTGCGCGCTTATGCCGCATCCGTGGCCGATTTTTATCTTTACGCCGCCGAGCTTTCTTTGCATGTCTGTCGCTACGACGAGAATTACCTGCAGCGGATAATCGACGGCATCTCTGAGGCGACGAGCAGTCACTGATATCGATATTTCGTATGGGTGAAAGTCCTTGCCTGAAACTACTCTTCCTCTAATTGCTATAATGAGCAAACTTTTTTACGATTGCGGTGCAAAGGGCACTCGGTCGTTTGCTGTTTTGATGCAAGGGAGGTGAGGCAATGTTGCCTTATGAAGCGAATCGCGCAACTCAAAAAACACCGGTTGCCGTGATTTCCGCGGAAGAACGTATAAAAGGTTTTGATGAGGTGATAGGTGCCTACACCAAAGAGCAGGCGGTAAACGAAGCACGCCGATGCCTGCAGTGCATGAAAGCTCCCTGTATGCAGGGTTGCTGCATTAAAGTTCCCATTCCCGATTTCTTGGCGGCGGTTGCCAAAGAGGATTTTGCGGAAGCATATCGCCTCATCACCGAAGTTAACGTCCTTCCCGGTATCACGGGCCGTGTTTGTTTTACCGACGAACAATGCGAAGGTCATTGCATCCGCAAGGTCACCGGAGACGGCGTTGCCATCGGTAAGGTTCAACGGTTTGTGGCCGATTGGGCCAAAGAAAACGCCGTGAATATCGCACCGGCCGATCCCGACGAGCAAAAACGTCTCGCGGGAAAGAGAATCGCCTGCGTCGGCTCGGGCCCTTCCGCTGTCGTATGTGCGCATGAGCTTGCTTCCATGGGCGCAAGCGTCGTTATGTTTGAGGCAAACGAACAAACCGGAGGACAGCTGCGTTACGGAATACCGACGTTCAGATTGCCCGACGAGATTCTGGATTACGAATACCGTCTTTTGGATAACAAAAACATCACCGTTGTTTTAAACACAACAATCGGGCAGGACAAAACCTTGGTCTCTTTGCTCAAAGAGGAAGGGTTCGATGCGATCTATGTGGCATCCGGAGCCGACAAACCCAATATGCTCGGCATCGAGGGAGAAAATCTCAAAGGCGTGGTCACTTCGAGCGAGTTTTTGACTGCGGTAAACACCTTGCAAGTCGACTCTCTCAAAGGCAAGCGTTGTGTTGTCATCGGCGGCGGAGACGTGGCCATGGACAGCGCGCGCTGCGCTCTTCGTTTGGGTGCGGAAGTCGATATCGTCTATCGCAGAAGTCTCGAGGAGATGCCGGCGCATGCAATCGAGCGTATCTTTGCCGAGGAAGAGGGAGTCGGGTTTAAGTATCTGTACAATCCCGTTGCCGTGGTTTCCGATGAAAACGGCGAAGTTTGCGGTATCAAATGCGATCCGTGCGTGCTCTCCGAACCCGACGAGAGCGGCAGAAGGGCACCGATTTCTTCGGGTAAGCCTCACGAAGTTATTCCCTGCGAGACGGTTGTTCTCGCCATAGGTAACGGCACGAATACGGTTGTCGCACAATCCGTACCCGAACTCGACATGACCAAGCGCGGATTGATTATCATAAACGAGGAAACGGCAATGACATCTGTTGCGAGGATTTTTGCCGGCGGCGACGCGGTTGACGGTCCTTCCACCGTTTTGTCCGCGATGCAGGCAGGGCGACTTGCGGCACAAGGTATCGCCGAGTATCTCGCAAAGATGTGATAAAGTTAAACCGACAAAAGATTATCGATCAAAGCAAAGAAAGGCGCGCTTGATATGGACACCTTAACCATCATCAGAAGCATTTTGAGCGAGAATTTGGGTGTCGATCCGAACACCATCAGACCCAAAACCACGTTCGACAGCCTCAAGATCGATTCCTTGGATATGGTGGAGTTGATTTGTACCCTCGAGGACAAATGTGACATCGTGTTCGGGGAACCGGAAGGCTTGGAGACCGTGGAGGATTTGGTCAAATACGTCGACAGCCTTCGCTAGCGCTTCGTCTTTTTGAGATAAACGAGACCAAAAGGCCCCGTCGGGGGTCTTTTTCTCTTTTATGGGACAAAACGGATTATCGATTGAGGGATTGTTTGAGCGATCCGATGGAATAAAGGCTCCCAAACGCAATCGTAAGCGGCTTGTTCTTGTCTTTGAGAGCGTATGTTTGCGCGGTCTCCAAGGCAGAATCGATATCCGCTTGTTCGACTTGGATATCCATGCCGAAAACCGGTGCTGTCTCTTTTATCGTATCGGCCAAATCTTTTGCCGATAGTGCCCGGGGGTTGGGCGGAGTAACCGTTATGAACCGCAAAGCATACGGCAAGACGGTCTCAATCATCGTGCGGTAATCCTTGTCGGCAAGAACTCCCATGACAAATATCGCTTTTTGTCCGGGGAAGTTTGCTTTGAGCGAGGAGATCAAAGCCTGCGCTCCTTGGGGATTATGTCCTCCGTCGATGATGACAAGCGGGTTTTCTTTGACGATTTCGAATCGTCCCGGCCATGCGGTTTGCTCCACGCCTTTTGCGATGTTTTCTTCGGTGATGTCATATCCTTTGTTTGCCAGCACTCTCAAAACTTCGATGGCAACCGCGGCATTTTGTGGCTGGTAGGAGCCCAAAAGACCCGTTTTGCAGGAAAGACCTTTGTAAACAAACCCGCGATGACGTAAATCGTTTGCAGAGGGAGAAATGTCGAGGGAAGAAAAGTCGGCGACGATGAGCGGGCTGTTATGCTCGGATGCGATTTTCTCGATGATTCGCATGGCGCTTTCTTCCTGCGGATACGAAACCACGGGTACGTTTTGCTTGATGATGCCGGATTTTTCGGTGGCGATTTGTTCGATGGTATCGCCGAGCAAATCCATATGATCGAGTCCCAAGCGGCAGATGGCGCAACATTCGGGGGAGGAAAGGACATTGGTGGAGTCGAGACGTCCGCCCAATCCGACCTCTATGACCGCGAAATCACAGTTCATCCGTGCGAAATACTCGAACCCGATGACGGTCATCAGTTCAAACTCGGTCGGATGCGTTCCCAACGTCGCCTCGACAATTTCCGCCGCATGCTTTGCCTTCAAGGTGATCTCGGTCAGGACATCGAGGGGGATGTTTTGGCCGTCGACGCGGATTCTCTCCTCGAATTCGTTGATATAGGGACTGGTGAACAATCCCGTTTTATAGCCGCATGCCTGCAAAACAGATGCGATGAAAGCGCAGGTGGAGCCTTTGCCGTTGGTACCCGCAACATGGATGGATTTGAATTTGTCCTCGGGATTGCCCATGATGTCGAGCATGGCGCGCGTACGTTCCAACCCGTAGTCGCTGTGGGCGAACCGAGGAGTATTGATGTATGCGATTGCGTCGAAATCCATGACCGTTTATGCCTCGAATGCCTTAATCGGGAGGGTTCGTTTTTGTTATGCCTTTATGATAATCAAATAAAAGAGGATAATACATAAGTTACGTTTAAAAGCGCCCAAGCATACATACCCCGAAACGGATATACGGATATATGGCACAAAACAAAGACAAAAAAGAAGAGATTTCGGAAGAAAACGTTGAACCGAGTCTGGGTACCGGAAGCATTTTCGTACCGAAAGCCAGAAAGAATCAGCGATTCATCAATCGCCTGATTCATTTTACGCATTCCTCCACCCGTGCCGCCGGTTTGATGCTTTTGGCTGCCGTGACCGCGTTGGTCGTTGCCAACACGGCCGCGTTTGAGCCTTTCGAAGCGTTTTGGGATACCGAGGTCGGGTTTTTGTTCGGCGGTACGGAAGCTTCTTTGAGCCTCAACGAGATCATCAACGATATTTTGATGGCCATATTCTTCTTGCTCGTCGGTCTCGAAATCAAATACGAAATGACCGTCGGTGAGCTTACCAACGTGCGCCAGGCCCTGCTTCCCATCATTGCGGCATGCGGCGGCGTGATGTTCCCGATTATCATCTATTTGATTTTCAACATGGGAAACGCCATGACGGGACACGGATGGGGCGTTACCACCGCAACCGACATCGCCTTTGCCCTCGGTATCATGGCGCTTTTGCGCGATCATGTTCCCAACGGTGTCCGCGTGTTTTTGAGCACGCTTGCCGTTGCCGATGACATCATCGCCATCATGATTATTGCCGTGTTCTACGGCCAGACCCCCAACATGATTTGGATCGGGGCGGCGGCCATCGTCACGGCCATTCTCTTTATCATGAACAAACTCAACGTCTATTCGTTGGTGCCCTATATTCTGGTTGGTGTGGTTTTGTGGTACTGCGTGTTTTGCAGCGGCATCCATTCCACGATTGCCGGTGTCATCTTGGCGTTCACCATTCCGACCGATTCCCATATCGATATGCGGAGTTTCCTTCGTTGGTCGAACAGAAAGCTCTCCGAGGCCTCCTCGATATACGATGACGAATCCCATGTCATGGGTCAGGCCAAGTTCATCAAGACCGCCGAGAGTTTAAGAAACGTCGCCAACAAGGTCGTTCCTCCCGCGGTCAGACTCGAACATCATCTGTATCCCTGGGTCAACTTCATGATTCTGCCATTGTTTGCGCTTACCAATGCCGACGTCAACTTTGTAAGTGGCGATGTGAGTGCCATGATCATGAGCCCGGCATTCTTCGGAGTGTTTTTGGGTCTTTTGCTCGGCAAACCCATCGGCATCATGCTGTTGTCGTTTGTCACCGTCAAAACCAAAATCGCCGTTTTGCCCGAAAACGTCAACTGGATCCATATGCTCGGCGCCGCAATTTTGGGAGGCGTTGGGTTTACGATGGCGATATTCGTTGCCAATCTGGCCTTTACCGACCCCGACTTGATTGCCGCGGCCAAGGTCGGCATTTTGTCGGCATCGTTC
>JAGCZM010000172.1 GCA_017960005.1 Eggerthellaceae bacterium | reverse complement strand
ATCCCCGCCCACCGGCAACCCGGAAGCAAGACGGGTGACCTTGATATCCAAAGGCTTAATCAAACGGGCAAGATAAGATGCGGTTGTCTCCCCGTCTAAGTTGGGGTCGGTGGCAATCAGCACCTCTTTGATCTCTTCGTTGCCCAAACGCTTCATCAAATCGGCGATATGCAAATCATCGGGACCCACACCCTCAAGCGGAGACAATTGCCCGCCGAGCACGTGATAAATACCGTTGTAGGAACCCGTGCGCTCGATGGGAGGAATGTCACGCGGTTCGGCCACCACGCAGATGATGGCGTGATCGCGCTTGGAAGAAGAACATACCTCACACTCGTCGTCTTCCGCGTAGTTGAAGCATGTCTTGCAAAAACGCACGGTCTGCTTAAGCTCGGTGATGGACTCGCTTAAGCGAACGGACACGTCATCCGGAGTATTGAGCAGATGATAGACGATGCGTTGAGCGCTCTTGGGCCCGATACCGGGCAGGCGCTCAAACTCATCGAGAGCTTTTTGTATGGCGGGAGACGAATACATCTTTAGAAACCCGGCATTCCTTTCATACCGCCGGTCACGCTGTTGATGCGGGCCTGAGACAACTCGTTTACACCGGCAAGCGCCTCGTTTGCGGCAGCCAATACCAAATCCTGCAACATCTCGACATCCTCGGGGTCGACCACGGACGCGTCGATGGAAACGTCGACAAGCGTATTATCCCCGCGCGCGGTAACCTTGACCATGCCGCCGCCCGAGGAGGCCTCATAGGTCATGGTTTTAATCTCTTCTTGGGCCCTGTTGAGCTCCAATTGCATGCGCTGGGCCTGCTTCATCATTTGTTTCATGTCCATGGATACGGATTCCTTTACTCGTCGACTTCTTCGAACCTTATTCCTTCAAACCCCGCCATCAATGCCTTCATGCCGTCATCGACGTCGTCGGCTTTTTGGGGGGATGTGTATTCCTCTTCGATAATGTCCTCTTCCCAATCGGATGCTTTGTTTGCATCGTCATCAACGCTTGGGTTAGCGCTTGGAGTATACAGATCTTCTTTGGTGATACGCAAAGAAAGAGCCACCCCGGCGGCTTTGTTCAAACAATCGGATACCAAAGCAACCGCATCCTCTTTGATGGCGCGGTTGTATGCGAAATCGTTTTGCGACGGGAAGATGATGACCACGGCGTTTTCTTTGGCATCGAATGCGGTTTTGATATTGAGATACAGCGCATGTATGCTCGGATTGGCCTTCTTGATGTTGACCTGGGTTTGGCTCCAAAGCCTATGCAGACGCATCTCGTTGGAAAGCGCATCGATGTAATTTTGCGCGGGAGTCGGGTTTTCTACGAGGGCACCGAACGTCGAAGGCGTCTCGACGCTCTTTGGTTTGGGGGCTTCTTTGACAACCGGCACTTCTTTTACAGGGGTCGGTTTTGCCGAAACCTCTTTGGGAGATGCGACAGGTTCGGGTGTGCTTTGTGCTTTTTGCTCCAGTGCCTCTATGCGCTCGGACAAAGACTCGAGGGTAAGAGAGCTTTCCGGACGGCAGAGTTTGACCAGCGCTATTTCGAAGGAGATGCGCGGATTGAGAGCGTTTTTGAGATCGGTTGCGGATGCATCAAGCACGCATAAAGCGTTGATGAGACGCTCCGTACCAAACAGCTTCGACAACGCGCAAACCTCATCATCGATTGCGCTTTTCTCATCGAATTTGAGCACCAGCATGTCTCTGAACGTCTTGGTGATGAGTCTGCATGCGGACAGATAATCGATGCCTTCGAGGGCTTTTTGCTCGACCCAGGCAAAGCAGGCACCCATATCGCGCGAAGCGATTGCTTTGATGATATCGGAGATGCCGGCACTTGCCCGAGACATACCCAAAACGATACGGGCCGCTTCCTCGGTGATGCTGCCCTGTCCAAACGCAATGACCTGCTCAAGAGCGGTCAATGCATTTCTCATGCCGCCTTCGGCACGGCTTGCGATTAACTCAAGCGCGCTTCTTTGCGGGGACTTGATGCCTTCCGCGGCACACACCTCATACAGTCGCATGATGATGTCTTCGTCCGATATCCTCTTGAAATCGAATCGCTGGCATCGGCTTTGGATGGTTTCGGGAACTTTTTGGGGATCGGTGGTGCAAAGGATGAATATCACATGCGCGGGCGGCTCTTCCAATGTCTTTAACAAGGCATTGAACGCCGCTGTCGAAAGCATATGAACTTCATCGATGATATAGACCTTGTAAGCGGATTTGGTCGGCGCGTAAGAAACGCGGTTGATGATCTCTTCACGAACGTTTTCCACACCGGTTCTGCTGGCGGCATCAAGCTCGTATACGTCGGGATGATTGCCGGTTGCGATACTTTGGCAATCCTCGCACTCACCACAGGGATGCGCTCCTTTTGCATTTTTGCACAAAAGAGCTTTGGCAAGCACGCGTGCGGTGGTTGTTTTGCCGGTACCGCGCGATCCGCAAAACAGGTAAGCGTGGCTTACCTTGTCTTGTTCCAGGGCATTGATGAGCGTTTTTTGCACATGGTCCTGACCGACCAGTTCCCCGAAATCCCGGGGACGATATTTACGATACAACGCTTCTTTCATGATGACTCGCCTTGATAATGTGCCTGTTTTTCTTTCTAGGAAAGTATAGCGAATTACTTGCGCGCTTTGGCCTTTTCGACGGCAGCTTTAATGAGACCCCAGAATGCCGGGATGCACGAAACAAGGACGATGCCGATGATAATCAAAGAGAAATTGTCTTGGATAAAAGGAATGCTTCCGAAGAAATAACCCGTCAACACAAACAGACAGACCCAGGAGATGCCGCCGATGACGTTGAAAAGAGTAAACTTGGCGAAGTTCATATGGCCCATGCCGGCGACAAAGGGAGCAAACGTACGCAAAAACGGCATGAAGCGTGTGATGACGATGGTAAACGCGCCGTATTTTTTGAAGAAACCGTCGAGTTTGGCGATGCGCTCGGGTGTCATGGATTTGACCTTACCCGAATCGATGATGGCATGTCCGAACCATCTCGAAATCCAGTAATTGGACGTATTGCCCAAAATGGCCGCCGCCCAAAACACGATTAAAGTCACCCATAAATCCAATCCTCCCCCTTCGGCGCAAAACACGCCTGCGGCAAAGAGCAAAGAATCACCGGGCAAAAACGGGAAAAACACGATACCGGTTTCGATGAAAACGATGAGAAACAGCGGGGTGTATACCCAGATGGGACCGAGCGCGATAATCCATCCGGCAATCGCGGAGCGGGGGTCTTTTAAGAGATTCAACAGTTTCTCTATCATGAAAAAACGTGTCCTTATCTCTTCGGTATCCACAAGCCTTCGAGATAAAAGTATCCCGGACGAAACAGGCGCGCATCAGCGGTTCCTTATGGCTGCTTCCTTCCGGACCTGACCAGGTTCGAAACTTGGTGCCGCCTGTTCCGACCGGGATACTCTTGCATAACCCAATGTATAACAGATGCATGCAAACGCATGCGGCGCGGGATGCAATCTGCTATGCAAGTGTTTCCAAATAAACTTCCTTCAATTGCTTGGGCGTCAGCACGCTCGGGGCTCCGGTCATCGGATCGGATGCCGAGGATGTCTTCGGGAAGGCGATGACATCGCGGATGGACTGCTTGCCGGCAAGCAACATGACCAAACGATCGAGACCAAGCGCGATGCCGCCGTGAGGGGGGCATCCCAACTCGAGGGCATGGATCAGATGGCCGAACTTGATATCGATTTCCTCGTCGGTCAAACCGCAACGACGAAGGACACGTCTTTGCTCTTCGGCGTTGTGGATACGGATGGTACCGCCGCCCACTTCAAAGCCGTCCATGACCAAGTCATAGGAATAACTACCGCATTCAAGGGGCGCATCCTCGATTTTATCCAAGTCCTCATCGAGCACATGGGTAAAGGGATGATGCTCCGCGGCGTATTTCTTTTCTTCTTCGTCGTATTTGAACATCGGGAAGTTAACGACCCACAAAAGCGCATGACCCGGACGCGGGATGTTAAGCGCTTCTGCCATATGCAGACGAAGGGCGCTGAGTACCGCAGCAACGGTTGCCGGTTTGTCCGCGGCAAACAAAAGAAGATCGCCGGGTGCCACATCCATGGCACGCTTCAGTGCCTCGAACTCCTCGTCGGTGAAGAACTTGACGATGGGGCTGACGATTTGGCCGTCGGATTTAAACGCGATCCACGCCATGCCCTTGGCACCGTTTGCGGCCGCGATGTCGGCGAGTTTTTCGACCTCGCCGCGGCTCCAGTCGCCGGCACCTTTGGCGTTGATGGCTTTGACCACGCCGCCGCCTTGGGCAACGGATGCAAACACCTTAAACCCGGTGTTTTTGACAAGCTCGGTGATATCCACCAGCTCCATCCCGAACCTTATATCGGGACGATCGCAACCGAAACGCTCCATGGCTTCCTTCCACTGCATGCGCTGCAGCGGGAACTCCTGCTTGACGCCGACGGTGTTCAATACCTCCTGCATGACACCTTCCATGCAGTTCATGACATCGTCTCCGCGCACAAAACTCATCTCGACGTCCACCTGAGTGAACTCGGGCTGTCTGTCGGCACGCAAATCCTCGTCTCTGAAACAACGGGCAATCTGGTAATAACGCTCGACGCCGGCGGCCATGAGCATCT
>JAGCZM010000015.1 GCA_017960005.1 Eggerthellaceae bacterium | reverse complement strand
CGGCATCCTTTTGACAATCGGCATTGCCGATGATGATGACATGCCCGTCGTTGATGTCTTCGACGTGTTTCAGATAATACTCGGCCATCTGCTTGATGCCTTTTTTGCGTCCGTGTGCCACGGAAAACGGCACCAGTGCTCCTTCCAAACTGAACTTGAGCATGGGCTTTACGTCCAGCATGGATCCAAACGAAGCAACCACCTGCGGAATCCTGCCTCCGGCGACCAGCCAATCGAATCGATCGACCATAAAGCATCCGTTCACGAAATACTTCGCTTCCTGTGCCCAGCTGGCCAACTCGGAAGGAGTCAGTCCCGCCGTGCGCAATCTGATGGCCTCGAGTGCCACGATGCCGACAGCTATGCTGGCAAGCGCGGTATCGATGACATATATTTCGCCGGGGTTTTGAACGCCCTCGGCAATAAGTTCTTCTCTTATCTGTTCGGCTATGTGAGCCGTGGTCTCGTATGTTCCCGAAAGCTTTGAAGAAAAGCAAAAACAGACGACGGATTGTCCGCGACGAAGCGGTTTTTCGAACACCTCGCGAATCTGCGCAATCGAGGGTTGGCTCGTCTGCGGCAGTGCCCCGTCGCGCATCATCTTAAAAAACTCCCCCGCCGAGACGGATTGATACAAATCGTCGAGGTATTCGGTGTCGCCTATGTTGCAGCGGCAATTGAGGATGGCGATGTTTTCGTCGTCAAGCAACTCGCGCGGGATATCCACGCACGAATCGAACACCAACAAATAATCGGGTTTCTTGTTTTTCCCGAACTCTGCCATCCCGGCATCCTCTTTCTATTTGATACCGCGCAAACGGGCAATCAAATCGCGACGCAGTTCAAACAAGCTCAATCTCAAACCGACCGGATAGATATGCGGGTTCAAGAAACGCTTGTGGCTGTCATCCAAATGGATCATGTTTTCTTTGACACGCGCCCGGGCGCACATCGCATCGGTATTCTCTTTACTCAAAACGCTTTTGCCGTCTCTGGCAAGCGGCTCGAGCATGTATTTACTCTCGAAACCGCCCATGTCTTTTCTTTTGAGCTCGTCTTGCGAGCTGACCATGACATCGCTTTCGTCCGAAATCCCGGCTTGCATCGCGCAATTTGCTTCATCGACAACCATGTCTCCGACGATGAAGCCCTCTTTGTCCCAAAAACGCCTGATATTGAGCACGCCGGGAATGGTGATCTTGGAAGCAAGCTCCGTGACTTTAATCTTGGGTTGCCATTTCTCCGAGGATTCGTCGTACAAAGCGGACATCTTGTAGACGCCGCCCAAAGCGGGCTGGTCATATGCGGTCGCAAGTTTGGTCCCCACTCCGAAAGCCGTTGCGGGTGCGTTTTGGGCCAAAAGCGATTCGATGGTGCACTCGTCCAAATCGTTTGACAACACGATGCCGCAGTCGACAAGACCGGCTTCATCGAGCATGGTTCTTGCCTGTTTGGAAAGCCATGCCAAATCCCCCGAGTCGATGCGTATGGCAGCCAAACGCTGATTCTTTTTTTGCATCGCAAGACCGATTTCGATGGCATCTTTGACACCGTCGATGACGTTATAGGTATCGACGAGCAGCACGCAGTTGTTTGCTGAATACTCGGCATATGCCCGAAACGCCTCACCCTCGCTCTCGAAAGCCATAACCCAAGAATGCGCATGGGTGCCCGATACGGGGATGGCGAATTGCTTTCCGGCCAAGACATTGCTGGTCGAGGCGCATCCGCCCACCACGGCTGCCCTGCTTGCCCAAATGCCGCCGAGACCTTGTGCGCGACGAAGACCAAATTCGGCAACCGGAGCGCCTTTTGCAGCCTCGCAGATGCGTGCCGCTTTGGTGGCAATCAAAGTCTCGAAGTTGACGCAGTTGAGCAAAGCGGTTTCGAGGAGTTGGCAATCGATCAAAGAACCGCACACTCTGACGATGGGCTCATGGGGAAATATCGGCGTACCTTCGATGACCGCAT
>JAGCZM010000171.1 GCA_017960005.1 Eggerthellaceae bacterium | reverse complement strand
ATTCCCAAACAACCGCAGAGGCAGCCTGCTGCATCAAGGTGGTGTCGGATGCGTTGTATTGCTTTGCCGCCATGGCCGCATCCGCCATTTCTTTGCCGAACCACAAGCTCACGAGCGGATACGCCATCGCCTCGGAAAGTTCTTCTTTGTTTTTGCTGCCGTATTCGTTTAGGACATATCGTCCGTCAACCAAATCGTATGAGTTGACAAAGACATCGGAAGTGATGACACCCAAAAGCTCTCCGTATGTCTGAGGGGTCAACTCTTTTGCCGCGGCATCGGAGATACCGCCTTGCTGGATACCGACATCGACGATGTCGGAGGTAAACTTGGGCAAAGCCAGATCGCATGCCGCCTGAATCACGAACATCAAAACAACCACCGCGAGCGCGGCTTTGTGGTTTTTGAAGTATCTGAATATTCTCACGCTTTGGCCTTTTTTACGTATTTTGTTTAAGATGTCATTGTACCCGTAAACACGGGCAAACACACATTTACGCGCCCTCCCCCAAACACCGCATACCGTTTTTTTGCGCAGGGTTTTTGTTTTTGCGGTGCGGGCAATCCCGTAGGGATAATATATCGCCGTCAACCTCACGAAAGGATTTCACATGAACGCTCACGAAAGACGCGTCGGTACCGTATCACGCGGCATCCGCGGCCCCATCATCCGCCAAGGCGATGATTTGGCAAGCATCGTAACCACATCCGTCTTGGAAGCCGCCGACATCGAAGGTTTTGAGTTGCGCGACCGCGACGTCATCGCGGTAACCGAATCGGTTGTCGCCCGTTCTCAGGGCAACTACGCCACCGTCGAACAAATCGCGGCCGATGTCAAAGCCAAACTCTCCGATCCCGGCAACGGATGCGTCGGTGTCATATTTCCGATCCTGAGCCGCAACCGCTTTGCCATCTGTTTGCGCGGTATCGCCGCCGGATGCAAAAAGGTCGTCTTGATGCTGTCGTATCCCTCCGATGAGGTCGGCAACCATCTCGTCAGCATCGACATGCTCGACAAAGCGGGCGTCAACCCCTACACCGATGTGCTTTCCTTGGAAGAATACCGCGCGAAGTTCGGTCACAACGTCCACGAGTTCACCGGCATCGATTACGTCGATTACTACATGAACCTGATCACGCAGGCGGGCGCCGAGGTCGAAGTCATCTTTGCCAACAACCCCCGCGTCATCCTGCAATACACCCCCTACGTCATCAACTGCGACATTCACTCCCGCGCTCGTACCAAGCATCTCTTGCTTGATGCCGGCGCCAAAATCGTGTGCAGCTTAAGCGACATCATGATCTCCTCCGTAAACGGAAGCGGATTCAATGAGAAATTCGGATTGCTCGGCTCCAACAAGGCAACGGAGGACTCCGTCAAACTCTTCCCCCGCGACTGCAACGATTTGGTCCATGTCATCCAGGACAACATTCTCAAAGCCACCGGCAAACATGTCGAGGTCATGGTCTACGGCGACGGCGCGTTTAAGGACCCCCAGGGAAAGATTTGGGAGCTGGCAGATCCGGTCGTATCCCCCGCCTTTACCGAAGGTTTGCGCGGCACCCCGAGCGCACTCAAGCTCAAATATTTGTCCGAAAACGATTTCGGGAACTTGAGCGGTGAGTCGCTGCGTTACGCCATCAAGGCATCCATCAAGGCCAAGGACAGAGATT
>JAGCZM010000170.1 GCA_017960005.1 Eggerthellaceae bacterium | reverse complement strand
CACCCATGACGATATCGACACGACCGGAGCTCAAAGCGGCTGCCACGGCCTCCTTGCCGCCGCCCACGTCGACGACAACGAGTTTCAAACCGAGAGCATCGGCCAACTGAGCGGCTGCATCGACATCAAAGCCGACCAGCTTACCGCTGTCGACACCGGCCAAAGGACGATTGTTGGCATCGACACCGACACGCAAGGTGCCTGCCTGACCGATGGTGGGAGGAGTGACGGTGGGCGTCTTATCGGAAGGCTTATAGGGTTCGCCCTGATCGCATCCCGCCAGTCCGAAAACCGCAAACGAAGCCAAAACAAGAGCGGTAACCAAAGTAACGAATGTGTGCTTGAAACGTTTCATGAATTCCTCCGACAACGTTTTTGTGGTAACGCTTCATTATAAACGCAAACCCCAAACGATTAAAAGGTTCGCGAACCAAAACCCCACGTTAACGCATGGGTTTTGCATATGGGTTTGCGCTTTCCGCGGCTGACCTAGTTTTCGACCCCACACTCACGCACAGGGGCTTTGCTTTGATACGCCACCCTCTCGCCCGTCGCAAAATCCGTTTGCGAAACACCCCATCGGGCGTTTGATACCTCAGACGGTGCGAATTACTTCTAGAACGCGCCGTGCTCCCCGAAGCGAACAATCACTCGGATTACGTGGATCCTTTTGACCGCGTCTGCCATGGACTTGGGAAGGATACCTTCGAAGTGCATCCTTACCGCAACTACAGACCCCCGGAAAGCGCGGTATCAGTTTAGCAGATGGACGGATACGCTCATGATTTGAACCTGTTTTGAAACCTAACCGATTGAATTGAGCCCCATCATACAAACCATGGAGTTCGAAAGTCGCATACTCTACCCCGCTCTTTCCGAAATCGCGGATGCCGCAAAACATGTCGCCAAAGCAATCCCCGAGCTTTTGTGGCCCACCACCTGCGTTATATGCGACAAACCCGGAGAAATACTTTGCAAAGATTGCATGCAAGAGCTTCCCTTCATAGACAGATGGCGGGCTTGCTCTTCATGCGGAGCGCCGATGTGCGCGATGCAGTGCACCGAGTGCAACGCAACGGCTTTGCGCGGTTTCGAGATTTCGAAGCTTCCGTTTGATGATGCGGCGCAAGCACTTGCACTTACCGATGATGTGTTTCGGATGATAGTTGCCTACAAAGACGGCGGAGAGATGCGCATGGGCGAGGTTCTGGCAAAAATGATGCTTTCGTATCTCGAACCCCACCTTGCCGCATCCCTTGGGAAAAGCGGGGCTCTAACGTATGTGCCAGCATCCCGCGACGCCCTGCAACGACGCGGATTCGATCATGCGAAACTTCTCGCAAAACACATCTCGGATGCCTCGGGAATACGTTGTCTGCATCTGTTCGAACAACCTGTCTCGAAAGATCAGCGCCTGCTCAACAAAAAGGAACGTTTCGAAAACGCGATGCGATCCATACATCTCAAAGAGGATACAAAACAAATAAAGCTTCCCGAATCGATACTCATCATCGATGACGTGTATACGACCGGTTCCACGATGTTTGCGGCATCGATTGCGTTGAAGAACGCGGGAGCAAAACACATACACGTGCTTTGCTGCGCACGCGGAATGGATGTGCGTTAATCGGCGCGACGACTCTCGCAATAAGCGCAGGCCGAAGGAGTGGCGGCGATACCGCCGAGAGCGGTTTCGCGAAGAGAAACGGGCATCTGCTTGCCGATGCGATCCATCGCCTGAACCGTTTCATCGAAATCCACCAGGTTGTCGATACCGGCCAAGGCTATCTCGGCACTCACAAGGGCGTTTGCGGCGGCCGCGGCGTTTCGTTTTTGGCAGGGAACCTCAACCAAACCGCCGACGGGATCGCATACCAGACCCAGACAATTGGTAAGAGCGTTGGATGCGGCACACAGACATTCGTAAGGGCTTGCCCCGTAAAGCTGTGCTGCAGCGGAAGCGGCCATGGCAGCCGCGGTGCCGACCTCGGCTTGGCATCCTCCCTGCGCACCCGACACACAGGCATTGACTGCAACGAGATATCCGATGGCGGCGGCATTGGCAAGCGCCGAGATCAACTCCTTGTCGCCGAAATTCTTTTCCTGTTTCAAAGAAAGCAAGACGGCGGGCAAAACTCCCGCGGAACCCGCGGTGGGAGCGGCAACGATTCGGCCCATCGTGGCATTGGTCTCGAGAACGGCGCAGGCGTAGGTGGTCGCCCGCCCCAAAAGCGTGTCGTTGAATATTCCTTTGTTTTGCTTATGCATGAGGCGCAAAGAACCGGCTTCTTTGCCGAGCAGTCCTCCCATGCTCGGCATGGGATTTTCCAAAGGAGTCATGGCGCTTTCATTCATGATCTCGAGGACTTTTCTGAGATACCCTTCCGCCTCGAAATCCGTACCCTGACAAAGATGCAGATAATGGTCTCTTTCTAAGAAAGCCTCTCCTATCGAGATGCCGTATTTGTCGCACAGATGCAAAAGCTCGTGCGCTGAAGAAAAATCGTAGCAGGCAAACTCTTCGCAGGCGCGCTCCGTCTGCTCATCGCTCAATGTCACGGTGTGCAGATAATCTTTTTCCACCGAACCGATACCGCCGCTGACATCGAGTGCGGGAAGGATGCTTGCACGATGCACGTTGGGAATCGCTTCCAGCGCAACGCGGATGTCGTCGTTTAACATCTCATCGGTATCAAGCAGCGTAAAGGCACGCCCGCCTCTGCTGTGACGATACATGTTTAATGTCGCGATGTTTATCCCCGCATCCGAAAACACCTTGGCGATGCGTGCCAAAACACCGGCATGGTCGGTTTGTTCCACCAGCACGCTGTTGTATTTGCCGGTGATTTCCACCGCTTCGCCGTTGATGCGGGTGATGACCGCAGCACCACCGCCGACGCTGATGCCGCGCACATCCATCGGCAAACCGTTGTGACGCACGATATGGATGTCGACCGTGTTGGGATGATCGCATGCCTCATCGGGCTTGACGATAAACTCGACCTTGAGCCCGGCTTCTTCGGCGAGTTTGAGGCTGTCGCGGACGCGCAAATCGTCCACCGACAGTCCCAGCATACCCGCGACAAGGGCTCTGTCGGTACCGTGCCCGCGATAGGTATGCGCGAAAGAACCGTATAAGGTAAAAGTCACCGATTGGGGGTTGTGATAGACAAGACGCCTTGCCATGGAGGCCAAAGCCAACGCTCCGGCGGTATGAGAACTTGAGGGGCCGACCATAATCGGCCCGACTATATCCCTTATCGAAACCTGCGATGACATAGTCTGTTTTTGTCCTTTCCCGTAACCCCGACAAAGGTGTATACCCCAATTTGTTTTGAGCTATAATACCGCACGCATCTTTCGATAAAACCGCACATGACGTAAACGGTTTACCCGACAAAATGCCGGCGTGGCTCAACGGTAGAGCAACTGATTTGTAATCAGTGGGTTGCGGGTTCAAATCCTGCCGCCGGCACCATTTTTTCACTCAAAAGCAATGGAACATTCGCGCATGATCTTGGGAACCCCGAGATGTTGCGGGCAGGTATGTGCGCATTTGTGACAGAAAACACACTGCGAAGCCTTGCCTTTGCCGGAAGTTATCCGCTCATACTCCTTCTTGGCATCGCTCAAATCGATATCGAATGCGTATGCGTTTCTCAAAGCGATGATGTCGGGAATGGGTATGTTGCTCGGACAATCGGCGACGCAATATCGACATCCCGTGCAGGGAATCGATTTGTCCTTTGCCAGCGCAAGCTGCGCACGCTTGATGACTTCACGCTCTTTTCCCGACAATGCCTTGAAATCCCTCATGTAGCTTAGGTTGTCCTTCATCTGATCGATGCTCGACATACCGGAAAGTACCGTTATAACCTTATCGAGCGAGGCGGCATAACGGATTGCCCATGAGGCATAGGAAGCATTTTCATTTGCCGAATCGAATATCGCTTTGACCTCGTTGATGGGATTTGCCAGCGCTCCTCCCTTGACCGGCTCCATAACGGTGATGGGGACGTTGTGCTTCATGGCGACTTCGTAGTTGGCGCGCGCCTCCACCCCGGGATTGTCCCAGTCGGCGTAATTGATTTGAAGCTGTATGAAATCCACCTCGGGATGCCTGGTCAAAAGCTTATCGAGCAGCTCGGGGTCGGCATGGTAAGAAAACCCGATGTTTTTGAGAATGCCTTTTTGCTTTTGTTCGGCCACATAGTCCCAAAGCCCGTATTCGTCATAAAGCTTCCAATTGCCGGGCTGAAGCGCATGGAGCAGGTAGTAGTCGAAATACGTCAATCCGGTGCGCTTGAGACTGATCTCGAGCTGTCGCTTGGTTTGCTGTTCGCTTGGTTTGCCGAGCCAGGCGTTCATCTTGGTGCAAACGGTGTAGGAACTGCGCGGATAACGGTCGATAAGGGATGCTTTGAGTGCCTCTTCCGAACGTCCTCCGTCATATACATACGCCGTATCGAAATACGTGCCGCCCGCCTCCATAAACAAATCGACCATCTCGTATATCTGCTTGATGTCGTTTGATCCGTCGGCAAGATGGGGCAAGCGCATATACCCGAACCCCAGCTTGAATGTCTCCTTACCCGGATAATCGCTCATGAAAACCCTATCTGATGAAGTTGGTGGCGATACGTTCTTCGACTGCGGGAAGACCGTATTTTTCCTTGGCAAGAGCGATACCCCTCATCATGAACACCATGTTGTGAGCAAGGGTGCGCATGGTCTGCAGGCCCTCTCCGTCATAAGCGGCCTCGCCTGCAGCGGCACCGTGGATGAGGTTCCAATACTGGCTCGGAGCGATCGGCATGCCGCTTATCGAGAAATACTTGTTGAGTTGATCAAACGTTGCCGAACACCCGCCGCGGCGTGCCACCACGATGCTTGCGCCAACCTTCATGCGGGTATCGAACCCCGCGCTGTAAAACAGCCGATCCAAACAGGCAATCAATGCACCGTTGGCGGACGCGTAATACACCGGGGATGCCAATACCAAACCGTCGGCTTGGGAGAATTTTTCGGCCAAAACGTTAACATCGTCGTTTATGACGCATTTGCCGAGATTGACGCATGAACCGCAACCCATGCATCCGCGTACCTCTTTGCCGCCGACATATACGACTTCGGTTTCCACATCGTATCCCTTGAATACCGAAATCATCTCGTCGACGGCCACGCGGGTGTTTCCGTGTTTATGGGGACTTCCGCAAATGAACAATACTTTCATATGAATCACAACCCTTGAAAAACGTGCCGACCGCTTGCGAATCGCGAACGACAATGTGTGTGATAAACGTATTCTAAGGCAGCACGAATTATAATGGCAGCCGATATATCGCCATGCATCCCGAAAAGAGGTTTTTGGAAATGGGTTATGTTTTGGAAAACGGACGTGTATGCACCACAGAAAAGCTCTATCGCGCGCTCACGCAAAAGAAGATGCTTTTGTTTGACGGCTCGATGGGAGCCGTGGCTTTGAAGAAAAAACT
>JAGCZM010000014.1 GCA_017960005.1 Eggerthellaceae bacterium | reverse complement strand
TAACCAACGACGTCGATGTGCTCGGCCAGACCATGAGTCAGGGCCTGACGCAGCTTATCACTTCGGTGGTCACCATCATCGGCGTATTGGTGATGATGTTGCTCATCAATCCCGTCATCACGCTTGTGGTGCTTGCCTTGGTTCCCATCACCGGAATTCTCGTGGCCATCCTTGTGAAGATAAGCCAGAAATACTTCATGAGACAGCAAAACACCTTGGGAGAAATCAACGGTATCGTCGAGGAGACGTTCAGCGGCCATGCCATCGTCAAGGCGTTCAACGGACAAAGCGCCGCGTTTGCCAAGTTTGCCGCATCAAACGACAAACTCTACGATGCGGCATGGAAGGCAAACTTTGCCACCTCCTTCATGAAACCCGTGATGGATTTCGTGGGGAACTTGGGCTATGTGGGCGTTGCCATTTTGGGCAGCGTGTTTGTGGTCCAAGGCGCCATTGCCGTTGGCGATATCCAGGCGTTTATTCAATACGAGAGAAACTTCATCAGCCCGCTTCAGCAGCTTGCCCAAATCTCCAATATGTTCCAGCAGATGGCGGCTGCCGCTGAGCGCATATTCGACTTCTTGGATTTGCCCGAAGAGGATGACGAAAAAGAGAAACTCGGCGCAATCGATGTCGACCATATCGCGTGCGATGTGGAGTTTGAGCACGCGCGGTTCGGATACGACCCGCAAAATCCGGTCATCAAAGACTTTTCCGCATCGGTCAAAGAAGGACAAACCGTGGCCCTTGTCGGCCATACCGGTGCCGGCAAGACCACCATCGTCAAGCTGCTCATGCGCTTTTACGATGTACAGTCGGGTAGCATCAGGATAGGCGGTCATGACATCAAAGACATGCCGCGCGATGAGGTCAGGGGATTGTTCGGCATGGTGTTGCAGGATACCTGGCTGTTCAACGGCAGCATCAAAGAAAACATCGCCTACGGTGTGGAAGGCGCGACCGACGAAGAGATCATCGCGTCCGCCAAAGCGGCAGGTACGCATCATTTCATAACGACATTGCCGGGTGGATACGACTTTGTCATCAATGAGGACGCAAGCAACCTAAGTCGCGGGCAATTGCAGCTGCTCACCATAGCGCGCGCCTTCTTGGCCAACAGAAGGATGCTTATCCTCGATGAGGCGACCTCATCGGTCGATACCGCCACCGAAGAAAGAATCCGCGAGGCCATGGATACCCTCATGAAGGGGCGCACCTGCTTTGTCATCGCCCATCGCTTAAGCACCATACGCTCCGCCGATTTAATCTTGGTCATCGACAACGGCGATATCGCCGAGCAGGGAACGCATGAGCAGCTTCTCGAGAAAAACGGCGTATATGCCGAGCTGTACAATTCACAGTTCGAGAATTGCGAATAGACGATTATGAAGGTCACTTTCGACATAACGGGTATGAGTTGTGCGGCATGCTCCGCACGTGTGCAAAAGGCCGCCTTAAGCGTTACCGGCGTCATCGATGCCAATGTCAATTTGCTCAAGAACTCCATGGCGGTCGTGTTCGACGACGAGCGCATCGTCAACGAAGACAGAAGGCGCGCCGCCGTCGAATCCGTGTGTTTTGCGGTGACAAAGAGCGGATACGGGGCATCCGAGCATGTGGGTTTGGGGTTTGACGCACGCTCTCTCAGCGCAGACAAAAGAATTCTGCGTCGTTTGATTGCCTCGGTATGTTTGGCACTTCCGGTGTTTTATGCGGCGATGGGATCCATGCTTTCGTGGCCGTTGCCGTTTGATATGACGAGCGTGTTCGGGATGCTTGCGGTGATGACGATCGAGTTTGTGCTCACCGTCGTCGTCATGTGCGTCAACGGGATATTTTTCAAAAGCGGATTCAGGGCGCTGTTCAATCTTTCTCCCAACATGGATTCGCTCGTCGCTTTGGGCGCCGCCGCATCGTTTGTCTTTTCTTTCGTGATATATGTCCAGGCCATGGTTGTGGGTATCAAGGGCGGATCGCCCGAGACGGTCATGGACTGTATGCATCATCTGTATTTTGACTGCGCATCGGTCATTTTGACCCTTATCACGGTGGGTAAGTATTTCGCGGCAC
>JAGCZM010000169.1 GCA_017960005.1 Eggerthellaceae bacterium | reverse complement strand
GTCTTTTGGCAACGGTATGCCCAAAGCAATACCTCTTCGTATTCCTCGGGAGAAAGCTCCACGTCGGCCAGTTCCTTGCCGCGTCCCGTGGGCACGAGCAAAAACGGATGAAACGCCTGCGTATCGAGCGATACCGCCAAGTCATGCATCTCTTGGACCCGGTTGGCATTGAGTTTGGTGATGGTGGAGTTGATTTGCACCTCCACACCGGCACGCCTGGCCTCGCGTATGCCGGCCATGGCGGCATCGAAAGCCCCTTTTTCTCCCCTGAACGTGTCATGGTCTTGCGCGCTCGGGAAATCCAGCGATACCGATATGCGCGGAATACCCGCATCCGCAAGCTTTTTGGCAACGTCCTCATCGATCATCGTGGCATTGGTACCCATGACCGGATGAAGTCCTTTTTGTTTGGCGTAGGCGATGATGTCCCAGACATACTCGCACATAAGCGGCTCTCCGCCGGTCAAGATCAACACCGGATCGCTGATGGAGGCAATGTCATCGACCAAAGCTTTTGCCTGCTCGAAGGTCAACTCTCCTTGGTACTGAAGGTTTTCCGCACCGGCACGGCAATGAGCGCAATGTAAATTGCATCTGCGGGTCAGCTCCCACGCAACGATGCGCGGTGCTTTTATCCCCGTCTTCTCGAAATACTCCTGCGCGGCAGATCCCGCACCCGGGCGGATACCGTGCGTCGCCATATGCGGCTTTACGGATCCGGGATGGCTTAAAGGCATTGCGGGATGGTTCATATGCTCTGACATGGTTTTAATCCTTCAGCCAACGTGCGGCGTCTTTTGCGTGATACGTGATGATGGCACAAGCGCCCGCGCGTTTGATGGACAACAACAGCTCGAGTACGACACGTTTTTCGTCAATCCAGCCGTTTGCGGCGGCCGCTTTGACCATGGAGTATTCCCCGCTGACGTTATACGCCACGCACGGAAACTCCAGCTCGTCGTGTATGCGGCGCAGCACATCCAGATAGGCCATGGCGGGTTTGACCATGACAAGATCGGCACCGGCTGCAATATCCATGGCAGCCGCTCTCACGCCTTCGGTTTGATTGGCGGGATCCATCTGATACGCGCGCCTGTCCCCGAACGACGGAGCGGAATCCGCCGCCTCCCTGAACGGGCCGTAGAAACCGGATGAATACTTTGCCGAATACGCCATGATGCCGACGTTGACAAATCCCGCGTCATCGAGCGCTTTGCGAATGGCTTGGGTGTGTCCGTCCATCATGTCGGAGGGAGCAACCATGTGGGCACCGGCACGGGCATGGCTTAAGGCCTCGGCGCACAAAAGCTCCAGGGTCTTGTCGTTGTTCACATAGCCGTCCTCTTCAAGTACGCCGCAATGACCGTGGTCGGTGTATTCGCAAAGACAGACATCGGTGATGATTGTCATATCCTTATCGTATCCTTTGATGAATCGTACCGCCTGCTGCACGATGCCCTCGTCGTTGTAGCCCTCGGATCCGAGCGCGTCTTTGTGCTCGGGCAATCCGAACAACAACACGCACTTGATACCGAGCGATTTGAGCTCATCGATCTCGGGCGCGAGCATATCGATCGAGTAGCGATACACACCCGGCATGGAGTCGATTGCTTCCTTGATGCCTTTGCCGGGTTTGACAAACAGCGGGTATATGAAATCCCCGACCGCAAGCGAGGTTTCTCTCACCAAAGCGCGCATGGCTTCGTTTTGTCGCATGCGGCGGGAGCGATAAGTCGGATAAGTTCCCAAAGCTTCCATGATCGTTTCCTTTTTTAAGCCAAACCGATTTCTTCGTCGGTCAAATAACATGCCGGATCGCTTGCCCACAGATCTCCCGTGGCCGCCTCCGCACGTACGCGGAAGTTGCCGTTGCAGATGGCAAGCCATTTGCATGACGCGCATCTGCCCGTCACAAACGGCCTTTTATCCTTCAGGCGATACATCAGCTCGCTTCTCTCGTCGCTTCTGCTCGTATCGCTCCAGATTTGGGAGAAAGGACGCTGCCGTACGTTGCCGAAGGAGAAATGACGCCAGAACTGATCGGCGTAAACCTCTCCGTCCCAACTGATGCAGGCAATGCCGTTTCCGGTGGAATTGCCTTCGTTCATCATCAGCAAGTCGTATACCTCCGCGGCACGCTCGGGGTTTTCTTTGAGCAGCTCCAGATACACAAACGGACCGTCCGCGTGGTTGTCCACGGTAAGGATTTCCGGATGACCGCCCTCATCAAACCACTGCTTGGTCAAATCCATGATGCGACGCACCGCCGCTCTCGTTTGCTCATGGGTCAAATCCTCGTCCATGAGAGTCGAACCGCGACCGGTATAAACCAGATGATAGATACAGGCGCGGTTGATGCCCTCCTTCCTCCTGATGTCGAATATACCGTCTATCTGCTGCCAATTGTGCTTGGTGATGGTCAGGCGCAATCCCACCTTGATACCGGCACTCCGTGCGTTTCTGATGCCCTCTATC
>JAGCZM010000168.1 GCA_017960005.1 Eggerthellaceae bacterium | reverse complement strand
GAGCTCAACGAGGCATACGATGTCTTGTCCGATCCGCAAAAGCGCATGCAATATGATCGCTTCGGCACCATTCCCGGAGCTGCGGGAGGCGGAAGTCCTTACGGCGGCGGCGGATACGTCGACTTGGAAGATCTGTTCGGCGGTATGGGCGGCATGAGCGATATATTCAGTTCGTTTTTTGGGGGAATGGCAGGCGGAGCGCGTTCGGTTCGCAAAGAAGGCCGCGATATGTCGGTCGGTTTGCGCATCACGCTTGAAGAAGCGGCACGCGGCGTCAATAAAGAAATCGTTTACAACCGTCTGACCAAATGTCCCGACTGCAACGGCAGCGGCATGTCTGCGGGTGGTCACGAAGTCACCTGTCCCGACTGCAACGGCAAAGGCCGTACCGTCACGGTACAGCAAACGATGTTCGGCGCGATGCAAAGCGTCGGTACCTGCCGCAATTGCTCCGGCACGGGCAAAATCATCGACAAGCCTTGTCCTGAATGCGAAGGTCAGGGCCGCGTACCCGATCGTCAGCGCGTCACCGTTCCCGTTCCCGCGGGTATCCGCGACGGCCAGCAAATCCGTGTCCCCGGTTACGGCGAAGCGGGTATGCAGGGTGCAAACGCAGGCGATTTGATCGTCACCATCCGCATCATGAACCACGATTTCTTCCAAAGAGACGGAGAGAATCTGCATTGTTCGGCCAAGGTTTCGATGACGCAGGCCGCATTGGGCACAACGATACAAATCGACGGGGTTACCGAGGGAGAGGTTATCTCGGTCGACATTCCCGAAGGCTGCCAAAACGGCCAAGTCGTCAAGGTAAAAGGACACGGCATGCCCCGCTACAACTCTTCTTCCAAAGGAGATTTGTACGTGCATGTCAGCGTCGAGATTCCCAAGAAGCTCAACAAAAAGCAGCGTGATTTGGTTGAATCTCTGGCCAAGGAGTTTGGCGAGGACGTCAAAGCGGCCCGTACACCGCTTCAGAAGATCAAAGACGCCTTCAAGTAAGCGATGCAGGTTTGATGATGTCGCTGCCCCATTATTTTTCCGAAAACAAAGTCATTGCCGAGGAACAAAACGCGGTGTTCGAACCGCAGCTTTCCTCGGATGATTTGCATCATATGAAGGTAACCAGAATCAAAGAAGGAGAACATATCGTCATCATCGATGCCGACAAGGATTATTTTGAATGCGAAGTCGTCAGTTTAAACCCCCAACTTGAAGTGAAGATCGCTTCGCATATGCATGAAGACATCGATTCGCCCCATATCATCTTGATTCAGGGTTTTCCAAAAGCAGACAAGTTCGAAGACATCATCAAGCACGCAACCGAACTCGGGGTAGATTGTTTTGTGGGATATCCTTCCCGCCGCTCGATTATCAAGATCGACAAATCCAAACTTAAATCTAAGATGGAGCGTTGGGAGAGCATCGTCAAAAACGCCGCCATGCAATCGGGACGCAATACCGTTCCTCAGATCGATTTCGTATTCGAGCAAAACCAAATCGAGGCACTTCTCAAAGACTCTTATGTTTTGGTATGTTGGGAGAAAGCCGAATCGCACCATAGCTTGGCACGCGCCGTCGGTAGCATCAAAGAAGATATCGGTGATGTCAACAATGCAAGCATAGCGGTTATAGTCGGCCCCGAAGGGGGATTTGAAGATGGCGAGTTCGAGCGTTTCATGACCATGGGAAAGCGCGCTTACTGCGTCAATCTGGGGCATAACATCCTTCGTACCGAAACGGCGGGCATGATTGCTCCCGCATTGGTTGTATATGAGTTCGGACAGTTGGGCGGTAGTTTATAAGAGGTCCATGTACAAAACGTTTTGCACATACAACATCGGATGCAAAGTCAACAGGGTGGAACTTGACGACATCGAGCGTCTTTTGTTGTCGAAAGGCCTCAAACAAACCTCATCCGATTCGGCCGATTTGATTATCGTCAACACCTGTACGGTCACATCCGAAGCGGAAAAGAAAAGCCGTAAAGACATACGCAAGTTTTCCAAAAGAAACGCAGAAGCGCTGGTTGTGGCAACCGGTTGCTCCGTTGCCTTGAACGAAAACGAGTTTGCAAGCTTCGGCAAGAACGTCACCGTCGTGCAAAAAGCAAATATCATGACGTTTCTCGATGAGTTGGTTGACGAATCTTTGAATCTCGACCCCGATATCGATGGTTTATGCGATTCCCGCACCAGGAAAGGCATAAAAATCCAAGACGGATGCAATCGCGCCTGCACGTACTGCATCGTTCATGTGGCACGCGGTCCGCAAACGAGCGTATCGGTCGAAGACGTTATAAAGCAGACAAAAGCCTTGATCGATGAAGGCATAAACGAAATCGTTTTGACCGGTATCGATTTGGGTTCGTATGAGGGTGTATACAACGGTCAAACCATACGTTTGGACGGATTGCTTTTGCTGCTTATCGAGAAGTTCTGTAAAACAGATGAACGCTTCGTCAGGTTCAGAATTTCCAGCATCGAGCCGATGTCGATAACACCTTCGCTGATTGATACCATCGCACACGGCAACGGACATATCTGTTCTCATTTGCATATACCGCTGCAATCGGGCTCATCCAAGGTATTGAAAGAAATGGCAAGGCCTTATCGTGCCGATGAATACGCGCGCATCATCGATTGCATATATGCCGCCATGCCTCATGCATCGGTATCCACGGATATCATCGTCGGGTTTCCGGGGGAGACGGATGGGGATTTCAAAGAGACGATCGAGATGGCAAAGCACTGCCGTTTCTCGAAGATACATGTTTTTCCCTATTCGAAACGCAATAACACACCTGCGTCCATACGAACCGATCAGGTACCCGACGACATCAAAAAGACCCGTGCGAAACAATTGCGCGAATTATCGGATGAACTGCGTTTTGGCGAATACGAAAAGCGCATCGGCTCTGTTGAGCGTGTTG
>JAGCZM010000167.1 GCA_017960005.1 Eggerthellaceae bacterium | reverse complement strand
CTCGGGCGTTTTTGTTATTCCAAGGTGTTTTGAACGAATCTCCATCCGTCTTCGCACATGCGATCCAAATCGTATTTTGCTTTCCACCCGAGTTCGGATGCGGCCTTGTCGCATGCGGCATAATTGACGGCGATATCGCCTGGGCGCCTTGCGTCAAACACGTAAGGAATCTTGTGCCCGCACGCTTTTTCGAAAGCGGCGATAACTTCAAGTACGCTGGAACCTTTGCCCGTACCGAGGTTGAATATCCCCACACCGCGACGGCAGCCGTCGCTTGCGGGCTTGCCTTCGATGCTGCCCAATCCGATGGCTTTGCCGGTACCGATACGGCCCGCCATCCAATCGAGGGCGGCCACATGGCCTGCCGCCAAATCGACGACATGGATGTAATCGCGTATACCCGTCCCGTCGGGTGTCGGATAGTCGTTTCCGAACACATGCACTTTTTCCAAAACGCCTGCGGCGACCCTTGCCACATACGGAAACAGGTTGTTGGGAATATCCTTGGGGTCTTCCCCGATCAGTCCGGATTCGTGAGCTCCTATCGGGTTGAAATAACGCAGCAGCACAACGTTGTATTCGTTGTCTCCCACATACAGATCGCTCAGGATTTGTTCAAGCATGCTCTTTGTTTGACCGTAGGGATTGGTGGGATTATGTTTGGGACAATCCTCGGTGATGGGCACGAACTCAGGCTCTCCGTATACCGTCGCACTGCTCGAAAACACGATGTTCTTGCATCCGTGATCGCGCGCGACATCGCACAACACCAGTGTGCCGGTGATATTGTTCCAATAGTATTCGAGAGGCTTTTGCACGCTCTCGCCCACCGCCTTATAGCCGGCAAAATGGATGACGGCATCGATTGCGTGGTGTGCGAATATCTCATCCAAAGCATCGTAATCGAGTACCGATGCTTCGTAAAACACAAAAGATCTTTCTTGCTTCAGCTCGCTGCCAAACGAAGCAATACATAAGGGCTGACCGGTGATTTTGGCGACGTTTTTGAGAGATTCGGTCGTCGAATTGCTCAAATCGTCGACCACCACGACCTTGTAGCCGGCTTCAAGCAACTCAACGCAGGTATGGCTGCCGATAAAGCCGGCTCCCCCGGTTACCAAAATCGTCGTGTCGCTCGGTTTTTTGGCCAAAGATGCGTTTGCCATGTTGCGTCCTTTTGTTGCCTGTCTGCTCGGTTGGTATTTTAGCGTGCCTCAACCTTACAAAAGATGCTCGTATTCGTCAAACTTGTAACAAAGCATCTCTTTTTGATGGCTGTCTCCCGAAAGCACAAAACGCCCGCCCTTACTTTTGATGTAATCAATCATTTCCAAAGAGGGGTAGGGCTGTGTTTTGTAACGACGCGATATGGCACCGGTGTTGATTTCGAAGGGAATGTCGTATTTGAGTAGGGCATCCGCCGCTTTTTGCCACGCGCGCACATAGCGTTTGTCATGCTCGTCGAAGAACTCTTTGTTTTCGTTGAACTTCGATATCAGGTCAAAATGTCCGATGATGTCGGCATTTGTTTTTTCGACCACATCGGCAACGCATGTCCAATATGCCTCCGTCAAAGCATACACGTCTCCCCCGAAATGTTCCTCCGTTATCCGTTTGAACTCCTCGGAAGTATCGTCGATACAAAGGTATTTGCCATCCTTATACAGGTAATGAACCGAACCGATGACGTAGTCGTAGTCATCCGTCGGCTCGACGGAGCAATAATCCTGCTCGATACCGCATCTGATTTCGATCGTGTCGGCATACTTTGCTTTGAGTCGGTTTATCTCTTGCTTGTAAGCTTTGATTTTGTCCTTTTGAATGCAGGGTATCTCATCGAATGCCGTATACGAGTGGTCGGAAAACCCCAGGACTTTCATGCCGCGGGAAATCGCGGACATGACGATGTCTTCGGGGCAATCGACTCCGTCGCTGAAGTTGCTGTGGACATGTAAATCGATGCCGATCATTCAGACCATCTTTTCCTGTTTGACTTTGGTGTCGATGACGTGGCGGGAAGCAAGCTCGTTGTTAATGTCTTCGACGGAAATGTCGGCATAGGCCATCAACACCATCGTGTGATAAATCAAATCCGCTATCTCGTAGATGGTTTCTCTCTTATCCTGGGATTTGGCAGCAACGACCACCTCGGTGCTCTCCTCGCCTATTTTTTTCAGGATCTTATCAAGTCCTTTGTCGAACAAATACGAAGTATAAGACCCTTCCTTTTTGTTGGTTTGTCTGTCTTTGATAAGCTCGAACAGCTTCTCGTAAGAGAAGGCCTCCGGGCTTTCTTCGACAAAAAGCTCCTCTTCAAAGCAAGACGTCGTTCCCAAATGACATGCGGGGCCATCCGGATTTACCGCAATGAGCAGGGTGTCTTTGTCACAATCGGTCTTGATCGAGACGATGTGTTGATAGTTGCCGCTGGTTTGGCCTTTGGCCCATTCTTCGTTGCGGCTTCTGCTCCAGAAACATGTCAGGCGCTTCTCAATGGACTTTTGCAGGGTTTCTTTGTTCATATAGGCGACCATCAACACCTCTTTGGTTTTGGCATCGGTGATGACGGTCGGAATCAATCCCTGTTCGTCGAATTTAAGATCTTTGATCTCAATCATTTCTCACTCACAATCTCGTCGGTATACCCTGTCTTGCCATTTCTTGTTTCAAATCATATATCGATACTTCCCCGAAATGGAATATCGATGCGGCCAATCCCGCATCCACACGCGGAAGACTTTTGAACAGCTTCACGAAGTCCTCTATGCAGCCGGCACCGCCCGACGCGATGACGGGAACCGATACCGCGTTGCATACCGCCTCGAGCATCTCCAAATCAAACCCGTTTTTGACGCCGTCGGTATCGATGGAGTTGACCACCACCTCGCCCGCACCGGCCTCCACGCAGCGCTTGATCCAGTCGATGGCCTCCATACCGGTTTTTTCTCTGCCTCCCTTGGCATATACCATGAACCTGCCCCCGTCGCGCTTAATGTCGACGGATAAGACCACGCACTGGTCTCCGTAGAGCTTTGCCGCCTGTCCGACCAAAGAGGGGTTTTTGATGGCGCCGGAGTTGACGCTGACCTTATCCGCTCCGCAGTTGAGCACTCTCTCGAAATCCTCAACCGAATTGATTGCTCCGCCCACCGTCATGGGTATGAACACGTTTTTGGCGGTTTCGGTGAGGATGTCGGTAAATATCTTTCTGCCGTCAGATGATGCCGTGATGTCATAGAAGACCAACTCATCGGCTCCCGCGGCACTGTAGTATTTCGCAAGCTCGACCGGGGACGAAACGTCTTTCAAT
>JAGCZM010000166.1 GCA_017960005.1 Eggerthellaceae bacterium | reverse complement strand
TTCCCATTCCGTCAAGGGAGAATATGTCCAAAAACACTCCCCTTTTTATCGGGGTGCGGGCATGCTCGATCAGCGTGGTTGTCGTGTCGTAGAGTTTTCCGTATCCGTATATGAAATCACCCGACAGGGATTTGGGGGTTTCGAGGACATAACGGGGATACACGCCGTCGGTTGACACGACGCCTTCATCGGCGCAGATGCCCTCCTCAATCATGATCTCTCTCATCCTGTTGAAGTCCACGCGCGGCATGGCGACATCGACATCGTCATCCCAAGGAATGATGTCGCTATGACGTATCGCTCCCAAGCAGGTACCGCCGTATACGTAGTACCTCAGATTGTGCTCTTTGCACCATTCATGAAACCATGCAAGCATCTCTCTGAGACATGCTTGCATGCACTCGAGTTCGGGGGTTGTCGTGTATTCGAAATCGTATGCGGTCATATTCCTCACGATTCCTTTGCAACGATGCGCTCGTAGAAAGACAATGTGCATTTGGCCATGACATCCCAAGAAAACTCTTTTGCGGCCAACTCTTTTGCCGCTTTGCCCTTGGCATCGAACAAAGAAGCCTCTTTTATCATCTTCTCGAAACCCTCCGCGATGGCAAAAGACGATGTCTCCACGGCCCATCCGGCGTCGTATTTCGAGACGACATCGTAAAGCGAAGTTCCTTTGGTCACCAGACACGGAAGACCGTATGACATGGGCTCCATATATCCCACGGGAGACGCTTCCGTTCTTGAAGCGGCGACAAACACGTCGCTTGCGAGAAGAACATCTCGCTTTGCCTCCCCGGAAATCTCATGATATAAAGAAACGATATCGGCAACGCCTTTGGCTGTGACGTATTGCTCCAAAGCGGCATATCTGCCCTCTTTGTCGGGCCCGTAAATATCCAGGCAAACACGCCTGTCACGCAAAAGCGAGGCTTTTTGCGCAACCGCGTCTATCAACAAATCCAAACCCTTTGTCTGCATCTCCAAGCGACCGATATACAAAAGTTTTATCGGATCGCCTTCGCTGCGGGAGACCTCTTTGCAAACTTCGGGCATAAAAACCCCGTTGCCCGATACGAACCCTTTATGAGAAAAGACGCAATCGTTTTGCTCGGCTTCCGACAAAAACTGCAAAGAGGCGGAACCTTTGACAAAGGAGGCGAACAAAAGCGCATTGCCCACAACCTTTTTAAGATGTTTTTTGGACTGAGCTTCGCGGCGAAGGCAGCCGTGCGGCACGACCACATAGGGAATGCCGGCCTTTTTTGCCACGGATGCTACCTTCAAAAACTCGGGATGGTATACCTCGTGAATCACAATCAAATCCGGCTTGTCGAAAGGCTCGGGCAGCCCTTGCAGTTTGAACTCCTTCACGAAAGACATGCAGTCAAGGCCGTCTATCCGCTCGTTGTTGATGTTGACAAAACCGACGTTTGCGTAAGCGCTTTGGCTTTTGATATGCCCGGGAACCACGACGTTGACACCCGTCAGGGCGTTGTTGCGAATGCATGCGACATGCAGAATCGTCATTTTGTGTCGTAAAGCGGTTTCCATCGGGTCGTTTCCTTATATATACGCGTACACGCGCGCGTTAACGCCTCAATAAAGTCTTATATATGAATCTGCGCATAAACGCGGGCATGTATATGAATACGCGTATGGAAAGCATGTTTGCAAACGCGCGCATGCGCGTGATCATGCCGTGCTCCACCATGTAGTTTTGCAAAACCTTCCACCCGCGCACGCGTATGTTCGATCCGCGTTTTGCATCAAAGCCGTTGCCCACGCGCACGTAAACGAGGCTCTCGTTGAGGTTGGCAAACCTGCAACCTGCCGCAAGCATGCGCAGCCAAAGATAGTAATCCTCGACCAGAAGAAGACTCATATATCCCCCGGCGGTCTCAAGAGCGGATTTCTTGATGCACACCGAAACATGGTTCATGGGGCTTCTCTTCTTTGCCATTTGCGCAATGCCGTCATGGTCTGCCGGACACGCGCGAACGCGCAGGTTTTTCTCATCGGGAGACTGATCGAACTCCGCGATATCGGTGCCCAGGACATCGATTGCCGGGTTTGCCTCGACATAGGCGATTTGTTTCTCGAAGCGCAAAGGATCACTGATATCGTCTGCGTCCATTCGAAAGATATAGTCCCCGGTACACGCCTCGGCTCCGATGCGCAAAGCCTCGCCCAAACCCTTGTTTTCTTGCCGGGGAAGCAAACGGACGACTTCTTCGTGAGATTGCGCGAAAGCATTTAGCACCGAAGAGAGCTCTTCGGGTATGGGACCGTCGATGACGATGAGAATTTCGTCGGGCTTTCTGGTTTGGTCCTCGAAAACACTCTTCAAAGCGACATCCAAAAAGGCCGGATCGTCGTTTTTGTATACCGACATCAAGACGGAGTACTTCATTTGGTCTCACCGTCTTTCCCGTTTAAGGTACCGGTACCGCCTTCGACCACGCCTTCGTGCCTGAATACCTTCCCTATCGTCTTGAAAAAGCATTTAACATCAAACGCAAAAGAGATGTTTTTCGCGTATTCGCCGTCAAGAGCGGCTTTGCTTTCTATCTCGAGTTCGTCTCTGCCGTTGATTTGCGCCCATCCGGTCAATCCTGGTTTGAGGGCATTGGCGCCGTATTTGTCGCGCTCGGCAACCAAATCGTCTTGGTTCCACAGCGCGGGACGGGGTCCGATGATGCTCATCTGCCCGATGAAGATATTGATGAGCTGGGGAAGCTCATCGAGGCTGTATTTGCGCAGCGCCGCTCCGCACGAAAGCAGATATTGCTCGGGGTTTTCCAGAAGATGGGTGGGTGTGTCATGCGGCGTATCCATGCGCATGCTTCTGAACTTATAAATCGTAAACTCGCGTTTGTTTTGCCCGATGCGTCTTTGTTTGAACAAAGCGGGACCGGGATCTTGGATGCGGATGACAAGCGCGATGATGATCATGGGAAGCGCCAGCACCACCAGCCCGAAAAATGCCAACGCCACGTCCAGCGTACGCTTGATGACCTTGGCATAAAACGATTGTGGGCCGCGCGCCATGCTTGATCCTTTTTGTTTTATTGTTCTTCCGGTTTGGCCTTGCGGGAAGGTTTGGGATAGTGCTGCTGCGCATGGCCGTTTACCTCGTCGGGGTCCTTGAAAGTGGGGACGGCTGCCTTGAGAATGGCACGTGCGGCGGCATCGTCACCCTCCTTGACCGCAGACGAGAGGGTTTTGAGTTTCTTGTCAAGCTCGGCTATGGGAAGAGGCGTATCTCTTTCTATGAAAATCAGGTTGTTGGAGGTGGTATCAAGCTCCTCGGTGCGGATGAGCAGCTCTTCGTAGAGCTTTTCTCCCTCGCGCAGACCGGTCTCGACAATGTCGATATCGACATAGGGCGTATAGCCCATCAGCTGAATCATGCTCTTTGCCAAATCGAGAATCTTGACCGGCTCACCCATGTCGAGCACGAATAACTCGTTTGAGGCGGCCATGACGCCGGATTGCAAAACCAGCTGGCTTGCCTCGGGGATCGTCATGAAAAACCGCGTGATTCTCTCGTCGGTGACCGTCACCGGTCCCCCGCTTGCGATTTGACGCTTGAACAGCGGAACGACACTGCCCGCCGATCCCAAAACATTGCCGAATCTCACTGCGGAAAACACCGTTTTGCCCGAGGTGCCGTGCGCCTGCACGATCATCTCGCACATGCGCTTGGTGGCGCCCATGACATTGGTGGGGTTGACGGCCTTGTCAGTACTGATGAGGATGAACCGCTCGGTCTCGAGAGATTCGGCAATCTTGACGACATTCAGGGTGCCGAACACGTTGTTCTTGATGGCTTCGACCACGTTGTGCTCCATCAAAGGCACGTGCTTGTGGGCGGCGGCATGCAAGATGACCTGCGGGCGATATCTCTCGAACACCTTTTTGACCGCCTCGTAGTCGGTGACGCTGCAGATCTCGACATGAAGATCGACGCGATTGCCGTAGAGGATTTTGAGTTCCTGCTGGATATCGTAGGCGCCGTTTTCCGCAATGTCGAGGATGACGATTTGCTTGGGACTCATCTTGGCAACCTGACGGCACAGCTCGGAACCGATACTGCCGCCTCCGCCGGTGATTAAAATGACCTTGTTTTTGTAAAACGCCGACGCGTTGGCGGTATCCATGACGATGGGTTTGCGGAACAACAGCTCCTCGATGTCGAACTCACGCACCATCCTCTTTCCTTTGCCCGCGGTGTCGAGCAACGGAAAGTCGTAAAGCTTTACCGGGAAACCGAACGATTTGTACAGATCGAATATGACCTTTTTCTCGGCGGAATCCTTCTGGGGAAGGGCGACGATGATTTCCTGAACGCCGTACGCCTCCAGCGTCTCACGGGTGATGCCTTCGGATAACAATACGGGCAAGCCGAGCAGCTTTCTGCCGGCCTTGGTTTTGCTGTTGTCGATGAAACATACCGGACGGTAATGCGTGCGCAGATTGGTGTTCAGCTCGTCTGCCAGGGCCATGCCGCTTCTGCCGGCACCGACGATACCGACACGTACCTTGTTTGCGGCAAGCAATGAGGCATCCTCTCCCGCGAAATCCTCATCCACATTGAAATCCGATCCCACGAAATGAAGCAGACGACGAAGCGTGGCTCCTGCCCTGGTTCTGCTGCCTGCCTTGGTGCACAGCCACTGATACAGGATGCGCATGGCCAGACAAAGCAGCATCGTTGCCGCCACCACCGAAACGCAGCGGGCAAAGACCAGATGCCTGAACGGCAGCAACACTTCCAAAAGCAGATAAACCGAACCGCCGAGCAAATCGGCCAGAAACAGTCTCACGTTGGAGCCTGCACCACCGTATCTCCAGATGATGGTGTAAACCCCGAACACAAAGCGGGAAGCAAACATGGGAACGGCGCACAAAAGCATCTGGTAGGCGATGACCTGATAACCGACGCCGGCATCCGATCCCGGAAACGCGACGAAGAAAAACATGCCGACGGCGATAAAAGCCAACAGGTCGAAGACCACCAGCTGCCAACGTACTTTGGTATGCGCCTTGCTCACGTGATATATCCAATCTCATCAGATAACGAAATACATGCATAGACCTTAATATTTTACTCTCAATGAGGCATTTTTATCACGCACAGAACAAAGCAATCTCAATAATCATATGTGGGAACCGGACAGGCAAAAATGCAGAAAATGAGGAGATATTCTCCCACGCTCTTTTGCTCGAAATTCGGCTTTTTGGCATGAATTAAACTACTTGAGTAATGCGAGGACGCCATTATTCGGGCGTCTTTTGCGTTTTGAAGGAATCCGGGAAAGAACCGAGTCCATCAGCCGGATTTCTTTTAAACCCGCATATGAAAGGAGTTCGCGGTGGACAAGTTCTTTAAGATCTCAGAACGTGGTTCCAGCTTAGGCGACGAGTTTATCGGTGGTTTGACAACCTTCTTGGCAATGGCCTACATCGTGTTCGTCAACCCCGGATTCTTGGAGGCCGCCGGAATCCCGTTCCAGGCTGGCCTTACTGCAACCTGCATCGGCGCAGCCGCGATGACGGCTCTGATGGGCCTCGTCGCAAACAGACCCATTGCCTTGGCATCAGGCATGGGCATCAACGCAATCGTCGCGTTTACCTTGTGCTTGGGTCCCTATGCCGTCGATTGGCGCGTCGCAATGGCCGTCGTCTTTGTCGAAGGTATCGTCATCCTCATCTTGGTTTTGTGCGGCTTGCGTAAAGCCATCATGGAGGCCATCCCGGCAGACCTTCGCCGTGCCATCGGTATCGGTATCGGTTTGTTCATCGCCTTCATCGGTTTGAAGGGCGGCGAGTTGATCGTCTCCGACGCTTCAACCTACATCACCCTCGGCGACCTGAGCAGCCCCGTCGTCATCGTCGCATTGGTCGGCTTCTTCGTCGCTTTGATCCTTCAGGCTCTGAAGGTTAAGGGCGGTCTGGTCATCTCCATCGTCGTTGCGACCATCGCAGCCTTCCCGCTGGGCGTTACCGCTCTTCCCGAGAGCTGGACATTCGGTCTTGACTTCGCCGCATTCGCAGCACCGTTCCAGACCGTTGTCTACAATGACCAAACCGTTTTGGCCATCGCTCAAATCGTTTTGCAACCCGCCTTGTTGCTCGTTGTCTTCTCCTTGCTCATGACCGACTTCTTCGACACCATGGGCACCGTTTTGGCAGTCGGCAACCAGGCCAACTTCGCCGACAAAGAGGGCAATGTCGAAGACATCCAGCCCATCTTGTTGGTTGACTCCGCCGCTGCCGCAGTCGGCGGTTTCATGGGCGCAAGCTCAATCACCAGCTACGTTGAATCCACCTCCGGCGCTGCCTCCGGTGCCCGTACCGGTTTGTCCAACTTGGTCATTGCCGCTTTGTTCCTCGTGTGCGCCTTCTTGGCACCCGTGTTCGGCATGGTACCGGGCGCCGCTACCACCGGTGCTTTGGTCATCGTCGGCTTCTTGATGATGAGCGAAGTCGGAAACATCTCCTGGGACAAGATCGAACTTGCATTCCCGGCCTTCCTGACCATCATCATGATCCCGTTCACCTACAGCATCACCAACGGTATCGGTCTTGGCTTTATCGCCTACGTCATCATCATGGCCGTCACCGGCAAGATCAAAGAGGTCAAACCGCTCATGTGGGTCGCCGCTTTGGCCTTCCTTGCCATGTTTGTTTTGCCGCTGTTCCTCGGTTAATCCGAACGGCATACGCAAGCATCCGGAACGCCTCCGCAAGGAGGCGTTCTTTTTGCTTTTGACATGCGATTTTGATGAATGGGACAAATCGGGTACCGTCATCAAATTTTTGGCTCATTTCAGTAAACCGTTTGATGACATACGCCTGTGTTACACCTAAAATATACACTCGTATGAAAACCTCTGAAAACATATCGGTCATTACCTCGGTAAACACCTTCAATGCGCCCGGAACACAATCTTCTCCCGACGTCAGAAACGTCGGTGCGGCAACCGATGTCGGCTACTACCGCGAGCACAACGAAGACAGCTATTTGGCCGAGGCGCCTTTGTTTGCCGTGGCAGACGGCATGGGCGGTCACAACGCCGGCGAAGTCGCATCCAAAATCGCCATCGACACATTGGTGTCGAGACGAATCAAGCATGCCAATCCCGAAGAGCTGGGAACGGCCATCATGTCGGCAAACATCGCCATCTTAAACGCCGCGTTCGAAGGAGAAAGCCGCGAGGGTATGGGCACGACATTGACGGCAGCCGTACTCGACGGATTGAACCTGCTGATCGGTCATGTCGGCGATTCCCGCGCCTATGTGTTTGCGGAGGGCAATCTGCAGCAAATAACCCGCGACCACAGTCTGGTCGCCAACATGGTCGAAGCCGGACAAATCACCGAAGCTGAGGCGCGCGTTCATCCCAAACGTTCGATCATCACCCGTGCACTCGGCATCGACCCCAACATGGCGGCGCCCGATCTCTATGAGGTCGAGTTGGCACCCGGAGACCGTATTCTCATCTGCTCCGACGGATTGACCGGCATGGTCCCCGATGAGAAGATCACCGTCACCATGCGCACCGTCAAAGATGCCCAGGAATGTGCCGAAACCCTCATCAAACAGGCGCTGCAGGGCGGCGGCCACGACAACATCACCGCCATCGTCGTTAACGTTACCGACAAAGAGCAACCGAAGAAAAGACGCGGTCTGTTCGGACGCAGACATTAAAAGGATAATCAGCAAGCACAAGCACGCACGCTCGCTTGGATTTAAAGGAGTTTTTAGATGGCCGATCAACTCATAGGTAAAACCTTCAGTGGACGCTATCAAATAACCGAAAGAATCGGCATCGGAGGCATGGCCGAGGTATACCTTGCGCAAGACAACGTCTTGGGCAGGCATGTGGCCATCAAGGTCATGCTCCCGCAATACGCATCCGATGCGACCTTTACCAAGCGCTTCAGGCAAGAAGCGGCAAGTGCGGCCAATCTGCAAAACCCCTACATCGTCAACGTATATGACTGGGGATTCGACGACGGCACCTATTACATCGTCATGGAGTACGTACGCGGCTCCGACCTTAAGGCCGAAATCATCAAGAACGGCCATATCGAGCAAAAGAAAGCCGCCGAGTATGCCCTGCAGGCATGCCAGGCGCTTGCTGCCGCACATCATCAAGACATCATCCATCGCGACATCAAGCCGCAAAACATCATGATCACCGCGGAAGGCAACGTCAAAGTCATGGACTTCGGCATCGCCCATGCGAAAAACTCCATGCTCACCCAAACCTCCTCGGTATTGGGTACGGCACACTACATCTCACCGGAACAGGCTCAGGGAAAAGACCTCACCGCGGCAAGCGATATCTATTCTCTGGGCGTCGTTTTGTATGAAGCCGTCACCGGCAAACTGCCCTTCGACGGACCCGACGCCGTCAGCGTCGCACTCCAGCAGGTCAAAGACCAGCCCAAGCCTCCTTCGCAGGTGTTCCCCGGGCTTTCTTCGGATTTGGAGCGCATCATCCTCAAGGCCATGGCAAAAAGCCCCGCGGCACGTTTTACGACGGCACGCGACATGGCCGAAGCGCTTTCCGCATTCTTAAACGGAAAGCCCGTCAATCTCAACGCTCCTTCCCGCGCGGCAGCTGCCGCAGCGGCGACACGCGGAGCTCAGGCGCGCGGCAATCGTATCCAAGATGTGCCTCAACCTCCCGTCGTCAACCCGCGCATGAACAACGGACAGGGTCCCGCTCCCCTTCCCAACGGATATCCGGGATACCCGCAGCAAAACATCAACGGCGTGGCAGGTAACATCCCCCAGATGAACCCGGGAATGCCCGCCGCACCGCAACCCATGCCCATGGCAAACCAGCCCATGCCCGCACAACCGATGCAGCAAAACCCCAACGCCGTTTTGCCCGGCATGCGAGGATACAACCCCAGGGGCGGCGGTTATTATAATCAGCAAAAGAAACCCGCCGGTGCGGGCAAAGTCCTGGCAATCATATTCGGAACGCTCGCGGCATTGGCAGCCGTGGGCGCTTTGGTGTACTTTGCTATCTCCGGACTTTCCGAAAGCCAAACCGGCAAAGCGAAAGTTCCTTCCGTCGTCGGCATGACATTGGCGGAGGCGACCACCAGCTTGCAGGCAGCCGGGTTCGCGGTCGGCGAGATTACCGAAAGCTTCTCCAACAGCATCGCTCCGGGCACGGTCATCGACCAAAACCCCCATGCCAATACCACCAACGATCGCGGAACCAAGATTAACTTGGTAGTCTCCAAAGGCACCCAGAAAGTCGAGGTTCCCGACATACGCAACATGACGGCCGCGGAGGCCAGAAACGCGCTTACCTCCATGGGATTGCGCTATGCCGCCGGCGCCGGCATATATTCCGATACGGTGACCAAGGACAAGATGGCCGATCAAAGCCCCGCTCCCGGTACTGAAGTCGAACTTAACACCACCGTCACCTGCTACATCTCGCTCGGACGCGGCAATATCCCCGTACCCGGCATCGTCGGCTTGAGCGAAACCGATGCGCGCACCATCCTGGAAAACGCCGGATTCGTCGTCATCATCAAGCCCACCGACTATATCTATGACGAGAACTCCGAAGCCGGTACGGTCCTCGGACAATCCATTCCGGAAGGCTCTCCTCAGCGTGAAGGCACCCCCATCACCCTGACCGTCTCGAAGGGCCCCGCTCCCGAATATGAGGTAACCCTGGTATTGGTCAAAGTAGATACCGAAGGCAATCCCTTCCCCGAGGGTGCCGACATCAATGCGGCGGCATTCGGTGATCTGGTACGCGTCGTCAAAGAAGGCGCAACCTTGACGGTTACCATCGACAAGGCAATACTCGGCGCCAACTTCTACGTACACGCGGTCAAGTACAGCCAATACAATTACACCTACACCTTGCGTGAGGATGCCAACACCTACTCGTTTACCACCGCTGCCATCGTTGCTCCCACTTCCTACAACGACAACAGCATCAGGATCGAAGTCATCGTTCCCGCGGTGTTCAGCGGCTACGATGTCACGTTGGACGCCAACTCCGGTGTGTTTTCCAACAATGAGATGACCATGGTCATCCGCTCCGATGTCGACGGACGTATCGTCATCCCCGAAACCCCCTCCCGTGAAGGCTTCTTCTTCAGAGGATGGAGACTCAACAACGTCGACTTCGTCGGTGATACCGTTTACGAGAACTGCACGCTGATTGCCAAGTGGGAAGTCGATCCCAACTACAACCCGGGCGCATAGGAGTAAATGATCAAACCGACCAAAATACTGTTATACGGCACAGCTCCGGAATCCATCGTCGATGGACCGGGGCTGCGTTTTGGTGTGTTCGTGCAGGGTTGTTCCCATCACTGCCCCGGATGCCACAATCCCCAAAGCCAGCTGATCGGCGATGAGGACGGCTATGTCGAGACCATCGACGCGCTGATGGATCAAATCAAAGAAAACAGACTCATCCGCGACGTAACCTTATCCGGCGGAGAGCCTTTTGAGCAGGCGCTGTCCTGCGCGGAGGTCGCGAAACGCTGCAAGGCGTTGGGGTTTGGAGTATGGGCATATACCGGCTATTTGTTTGAAGATCTGCTGCGTATCGCAAACACCCCCTGCGACGACGAGCCCGTATTTGACGAAAGCGCACGGCCGAGCTCAAGCGATAAACTGCATCCCAAAGTCGTCAAAGATTTTTTGGACAATATCGATGTCTTGGTTGACGGTCCCTTTGTCGAAAGCAGAAAGTCCATGGACGTCATTTGGCGCGGTTCGACCAACCAACGTGTCATCGACGTACCCAAATCGATAATAGCGGGACATGTTGTCGATTATCCGGTCACAGCCGCAAAAGATGCCTTCCCCACCAGACCCGTTGCCTGGTAGGCAAACGTGTCGTCAAATCCTCCGATTGTCATGAAAAAACAACTCCCCTCATTTGCCTATAAGTTGCTTTTGCTTCTTGCGCCCATCATCTGGGGAGCGAGTTTCGTGTTCATGAAAAACGCGGTGGACGTGTTTCCCCCGTCCTATCTGCTCGGCGTGAGGTTTACGGCAACCGGCCTTATCATGTTGGTGTTTACCTTCCCCCTCATCAAAAAAGCCTTCTCTAAAAAGCTTTTGAGCGTGGGCGCCATTCTGGCGGTTTTGTTGTTTTTATCCTACTGGTTCCAAACGGTCGGGTTAACCGACACCACACCGGGCAAAAACGCGTTTATCACCGGAACCTACTGCGTCATGGTGCCTTTCTTATGGTGGGTATGGGCAAAGAAAAAACCGGGCGTTTTGCACATCGTTGCGGCCTTTGTCTGCCTCATCGGTTTGGGCCTGGTTACCTTGGACGGGAATCTGAGCGTGAGTTTCGGGGACTTCATGACCTTTATCTGCGCGATATTCAACGCGCTGCTTATCGTCTATATCAATCTCAAGGTCGAAAACGAATACATCATTCCGCTGACCACTTTGGAGTTCATCGGTGCCGGCATACTCGGGTTCATCGTCGGTCTTTTTACCGAAACCTGGCCTGCCGATTACGTTCCCACCACGCAGTTTTACCTGGAGATGGCATACCTCGTGATTTTGGCTTCTGCGGCATGCAACCTCATCATGAACTACGGCCTCAAGAAGGTGGATGCCGCGCCTGCCGCCATCATTTTGAGTTTGGAGGCAGTGTTCGGCGCATTGTTCAGCGTTGTTTTATATAATGAAACTGTCACCTTACAGCTCGGTTTGGGCTTCGGTGTCATTTTTATTGCCATAATATTGAGCGAAGCGGTTCCGTTGTATGTGGAGCGTTTCCGAGAAAATAAAAGAAAGGTCACGGATGGACAAAGCGATTAAAAGCAACATCGTGCTCATCGGCATGCCCGGCGCGGGCAAAAGCTCGGTGGGTATCGTGTTGGCCAAACGATTGGGATACGGATATATCGATGGCGATTTGTTGATTCAGTCGCAGTGCGACAAAACCCTGCAACGCCTTTTGGATGCCTGCGGTCCCGAGGAGTTCATCGAAGTGGAAGGATCGGTGCTCAAAGGCATCGAAGCAAACGAGTCCGTGATTGCCCCCGGCGGATCCGCGGTCTATTCCGATGAGGCGATGCGACATCTCACCGAAATTGGGCGCATCGTTTATCTTGAGCTTTCTCTCGACGAACTCAAGCGCCGCCTCGGTTCTTTCGAAAACCGCGGTGTTGTGCTCAAAAACGGCATCGGTATGAGCCTTGAGGAGCTTTACGCCGAACGCAAACCCCTCTACGAAAAATATGCCGAGATTACCGTCAACGTAGACGGAACTTCCATCCATGAAGCCGTCCTCAAAGTCGAGGAAGCCCTCGCTTAAAAACATGCTTGCATCAAGTGGGTTCGTGACCCGGGATATCCCGGGTCATCTTTTTGTTACACGGGAATACCCGTATCCTGGTTTATACTGACAGATGCCCTCGGGACTCATACATGATGAACCGATACTGTTTTAAAGGGAGCTCAACATTGCACGCGGATTAGGGATTCACCACAACCGTGCCGTGAAAGCTGTGAAGCGTACTGAGAGCACCCACCTGGTGTAAGGTGGGTTCATCCTTTTTGTTCCGGGGGTATCTTTGTATACCCGACCCCGAACACATACCCCCAATCGTGTGGGTTTGAGGGGTGTTTTCTTGCAATGAACAGCGCTTTTGAGTATCATACGTGCGTTTGGCCCCTTGCTGTTTTGGCAAAGCGGATATGCGGGTGTGGCGGAATTGGCAGACGCGTATGGTTCAGGTCCATATGGGGGTTACCCCGTGAAGGTTCAAGTCCTTTCACCCGCACCACTCAAGCTTTGTAACGGGCCGAAGAATCTCGGATAAACCGAGTGCCGCATTCATCGAACACATGCGGTTATCGACATGAGGAAAGGAAAATACTTGAAGGTTCGAAAATCGAAACCTCACAGTATGTAACCTTCCGGCTCGAAGTTTCTCCTGACTGGCAGCCGGATGGGCTGCATTAAGTCGCTCGCATAACATCGTTTGGCATATTCTTTGTCGTTGCCCTCGTTATGCACCCCTATCAGAGTGAACGATTGTTGGGAGAAAACATGATCTATGTTTCGCAAATGTTGGGTAAACCCGTCTTGGATGCCCAAGGAGAGAAAATCGGAACCGTATCCGATCTCGCCATCTCCACCGGTGAAGTGTTTCCGCGCATCACCAGTTTGGCATTCAAGGGCCCGGGCAAAGTCCCCTTTATGATTTCTTGGCGCAAGTACGTATCCTCATTCGATGAGGATGGCATCACGCTGCAGGTCGACTCAAAAGACATCCGTTTCAGCTACCTTCAGCCGGCAGAGATTTTGCTTGCACGCGATCTGCTCAACCGCCAAATCGTCGACACGCAGGGTCTTAAAGTCGTTCGCGTAAACGACCTTAAGCTCTCCGAAGGCGACAATCAACTGAGATTGCTCGGTGCCGAGGTCGGCGCGCGCGGTATCCTGCGTGGATTTGCCCCGTGGTTCGAGAAGTTCGTCTGCGGTCTTGCAAAGCTGTTTGGGAAAGAGATAGAAGAGCAGATCATCGCATGGAACTACATGGACTTGCTCGATCGCGATTTGAGCAAGGTACAGCTCTCCGTCACCCACAAGCGTCTTGATGAGCTCCATCCGGCAGACGTTGCAGACATCTTGGAGCAACTCGATCCGGCACAGCGCGCCAACGTGTTCAAGCACCTCGATTCCGAACAGGCAGCCGATACCATCGTCGAGATGGACGACGAGTACCAAGCCGAGTTCATCGGTGAGTTGGGCGAGCGCAAAGCATCCGAATTGGTGGGCAACATGGACCCCGACGACGCCGCCGACATCGTCCGTGATCTTCCTTACGAGAAGGCGGAGAAACTGCTTCGTTTGATGGGTCTTGAGGATGCCGCGGAAATCCGCCAATTGCTCGGCTACAAAGAGGGCACCGCAGGCGGCATGATGACCACCCAATACGTATCAGTCGAGCAGGACAAAACCATCGCCGATGCCATCAACGTCATCCGCAACCTCGACGAGGATATGCCCGCCGTCCATTATGTCTATGTTACCGACGAGAACCAACACCTCGTCGGTTTGCTGTCTTTGCGCACCTTGGTGCTGGCAAAGCCTTCCAAGAAAGTCAGCGATGTCATGTTTACCGAGGTTATCTCGGTAACCCCCGAGGTCGATGAGACCGAAGTCGTCGACAGCATCTTCAAATACGATTTGACCGCCATCCCTGTATGCGACGAATCGGGCAAGATGCTCGGCATCGTCACCACCGACGACGCATGGGATGTCATCGAAGAGGATGCCTCCAACGCCACCAAACCCAAGACCAGCCATGTGGTTGCCATCGTTGCCGGCGCCATCGTGTTTTTGGCCTTCTATACCGCCTTGCTTTATCAAATCTGGGTCATGCCCATCATCTATGGGTTTTTGCGGGTAGTCGGGCATGGAAGAAAAGAAGAAGAAAAGCAAGCTTTGGATTGTCTTGGCAGCCATGGGACCCGGTATCATCACCGCCATGGCCGGAAACGATGCCGGCGGTATTGCCACCTACAGCCAAGTCGGCGCCCTGTTCGGGTATAAAACGCTTTGGGCACTGCCCATCATGTGCTTGCTGCTCATCGTCGTACAGCTGACCGCGGGACGCATGGGCGCGGTAACCGGCAAAGGTTTTGCGGCGCTCATCAGAGAGAGTTTCGGGATAAAGCTCACGGCACTTGCCATGCTCGCGTTGCTCATCGGCAACGTCTCCACCGTCATCTCCCAGTTCGCCGGTATCGCCTCGGGTCTCGAGATGTTCGGCGTATCCAAATACCTCACCGTCATCGTATCGGCGGTCGGTGTGTGGCTTTTGCTCGTGTTCGGCAACTACAAACGGGTCGAACGTGTCTTTTTGATTCTTTCTTTGGTGTTTGTCACTTATATCGTCGCTGCCGTCATGGGTAAACCCCAATGGGATGACGCCCTCATCTCGACGGTGGTTCCCACCGTGCTCGGCGATTCTCAATACCTGTCTTTGATGATCGCCATGATCGGTACAACCATCGCTCCCTGGATGATCTTCTTCCTTCAAAGCAACGTTGTAGAAAAAGGCATGAGCGTCAAAGATTTCCTGCCGATGCGCGTGGATGCCATCTCGG
>JAGCZM010000165.1 GCA_017960005.1 Eggerthellaceae bacterium | reverse complement strand
CTATCCATACTTCCCAGCCAAGTCCCCACGCACCGAGCGTCGGGCTTTCCCAGTCATCCTCGACAAAGCGCACATCATGGGATTTGACATCGATGCCGATGGCTTCCAGGGAGCCCAAATACAGCTCTTGGATGTTGGAGGGGCTGGGTTTGATCAGGACCTGGAACTGATAGTAAAACTGCAACCTGTTGGGGTTTTCTCCGTAGCGTCCGTCGGTGGGACGGCGGCATCCTTGGACATAACAGGTACGCCAGGTGTCGGGACCCAGCGCGCGCAACGTGGTGGCCGGATGGTTGGTACCGGCACCCACCTCGGTATCGTAAGGTTGCAAAACGACACAACCCTGCTCGGACCAATACCGCTGCAGGCTCATGATCACGTCTTGGAATGTCGGTGCACTCGGTTTGCGCATAATCAAATCATCCTTTGTTTAAAAGAACACGAAATGCTCGAATGGCCAATATAAAACGAAAGCTTTTCCGGTGAGGGCCGATTGCGGCACCGCCCCGAAATACCTCGAATCCTGAGAATTGGTACGATTATCGCCCATCGCCCAAAAATATCCTTCGGGAATGGTGTAAGGATAGGTTATTTGGACGCTTACTTCCGCAGACGAACTCGGCAACATCGTCCGCAGCCCGTGGGTGTAGGGCTCATCCAGCATCACCCCGTCGACATAGACATTGCCGTCATGGATGTCGATGGTTTGTCCTCCCACGGCAATGACGCGCTTAATCAAGGTCTTTTCTTCCCCGATTGCCATCGTTTGATCGTAGAAAGTCACGATGTCTCCCTGTTTTACCTCCCCGAACGCATAGGAGAGTTTTTCGGACAAAAGCATGTCATTGACACGTATGGTCGGAGACATGGAGGAACTGGGTATCTGGTAAGCTTGGAACACGTAGTTGTGCAAGAAGGTGGAAAGCAACACGACCGCCACGACCATGATTATCAATCCGAGCACGGATTTGAGCAATCGATTGTCGTTTTTTGCGTGTTGCCCGCGATATGCAAACTGCATTCTTTGACCCCTCATAAGGCGCTGTGTACCTAACCGAGATATTTTAGCGTTATTTGCGCGGGCAACTTCCCTATTGCTCTTCTTTGCCTAAAGAAACCAAATATCTCAAGTCGGCATCGCTCAGGTGCGCGCTCTCGAGTAAATCGGGGCGCATGGCAAGGGTACGTTTGAGTTGTTGGAATCGTCTCCATTCATCCACCTTGGCATGGTCCCCGCAAACCAAAACCTCGGGAATGTCCATGCCCCGATATGACGCGGGACGCGTGTATTGAGGGTATTCGAGAAGACCGTCGGCAAAGCTTTCGAGCAAAGCACCGTCATCGGCACCGAGCACCCCGGGGATCTTTCTCACGACGGCATCGATGACAACCATGGCGGCAAGCTCACCGCTTGTCAGCACATAATCGCCGATGGAGACGATTTCGTCTGCCAAAGCAAACGCGCGCTCGTCGATTCCTTCGTAATGGCCACATACAAACAGCAGCCTTTCTTGCTTCGAAAGCTCCAAGGCGCACTTATCGTCGAACTTTTTACCGAACGGAGCCAAAAAGACGACATGGGGTTTGATTGATGAATCGGCAAACTTCGGTGGGACGAACTCGTCGTCTTTTGCGCTGTCGGATTTGCCGATGAGCGCATCGTATGCCTCGAAAATCGGCTCGCATTTCATGACAAGGCCGCTTCCTCCGCCATAAGGATCGTCGTCGGTGGTGCGATGCTTGTCATGGGTCCAGCGGCGCAAATTGTATGCGCAAAAATCCAGATAACCTTTTTCTTGGGCACGCTTCATGATGGATGCCGACATCACCGCGTCAAACATCTCCGGAAACGTCGATAAGGTCTCGATTATCACAGCGACATCAGCCCCTTGGGGATATCGGTATGCATGCGGGTGCGCATTTCGTCTGTGGATGTGATTATCTCGGGAACCATGGGAATAAGCAACTCTTTGCCGGTTTGCCCCCGAACAACCAAAAGCAGTTGAGCGGGCATCGTCTTGACACCGATCACTTTGCCCAGATTGCCGTAAGTTTTATCGACGACATCGTATCCGATGTATTTGTCCTCATCGCCAAACGATGCTCTTTGCGCATCTTCTGCGGAAATGAGGATATTGCATCCGATTAGTTTGGATGCAATATCGATGTCTGATACCGTATCGACAAACAGCGTTGCCCCAAACACGTCATCGTCGGTTTTATCGATGATGGTTCCTTCTCGGGGCATATCCAACACCGGCGGCACAAACCACACCTTCATGCCGATGTCGGGCAAAAAAGAAAGACCGGATACGCTGCGCGTAACCAGTCCTCCGTTCAAAGATTTGGTTCCGGTGATATAAGCGACGTTTTTCCAGGTCTGCATTCTAATCGACGATTTCGACTTCAACGGGACGGCCGTCTTTGGAAGCGGCGCGGGCCAAAGTACGAATTGCCTTGATAATGCGACCTTGACGGCCGATTACATGACCGGCGTCTTCTTCGTTGACATGAATCTCAACGTAAATGGATCCGTCCTCTTCATCGCTGGCACTCACGGACAAATCCTCCGGATAATCCAGAAGATTCACCACGATCGAGGCTACGAGACCGGATATGTCCTGAGCACCGTTAGCCATGTTTAGGCTTTTTTGACCCGATCCAAAAGACGGGCAACGGTGTCGGTAGGCTGAGCTCCGTTTTTGATCCAAGTGTCGACCTTGTCCATATCAAAGGTCACGACCTGAGGATCGGAGCAGGGATTATAACGACCGACTTCGTCGACAAAGCGACCGTCGCGGGGGCTGCGCGCATCGGCTACGACGATACGGTAATAAGGACGCTTCTTTGCACCATGGCGAGCGAGGCGAATTTTGAGTGCCATTAAAAATTACTCCTTTGAATTTGTCATATTCGTATATGTGCATGTCGCAAGCGACAAAACAGCAACTGCATATTCTACGTGGAGCAAGGCATTATTTCAAGAATAAAAATGCTCTTTGCCTATCGATTCATCATCTCGGATATACGCTTTATATCGGCCATGCTCATCTTGCCCAAAGAGCCCATGCCCGGCATCTGTTTGCCGTGTCCCTTCTTGCCTTTTTTGCCCTTCTTGTTCTTGGAAGGACGCTCTTCGATGGCGGGCATCATGGTTTTGAGATACTTCTTGGTCTCGTTGAACTTCTTGATGAGCTGGTTGACCGCGGTCACGGTCACACCGGCGCCTGCCGCGATGCGGGCACGGCGGCTGCCGTTGATGATATCGGGTGTCTCGCGCTCGGCTTTGGTCATCGAGTTGATGATGACCTCCATCTTGTCGAGCGCTTTTTCATCGACTTGGCCCGAGGAAAGAGCCTTATCTCCTCCTGGAAGAGAGCTGACCAGTTTGGCGATACCGCCCATCTTGGATATGCGCTTGTTCATATCGATGAAGTCATACAGGGTAAGCTGGGCTTTGGCCAAACGCTGCGCCTCAAGCTCGTCTTGCTCTTCTTCTTGGGCTTTGACCGCCGATTCGATAAGCGATACGACATCGCCCATACCCAAAATGCGTTTTGCCATCCTGTCGGGATGAAACTCTTCCAAACTGGTGGGTTTTTCTCCCGAGGAGATGAACTTGATGGGTTTGCCCGTGACCGAGCGTATGGACAGTGCACCGCCCCCGCGGGCATCGCCGTCCATCTTGGACATAATCACCCCGTCGAAATCCACCTTGCTCGCAAACGCAAGCGCGACATTG
>JAGCZM010000164.1 GCA_017960005.1 Eggerthellaceae bacterium | reverse complement strand
GACGCTGCAGGTTACCTCGTAACGAAATGATCCGTCTTCGAGCTTTTTGGTAACGATTTTCATGGAAGCTCCTTTAAAGCCGACACGTTTTAAGCGATTTTTGTATCAGGGGGAATTGTAAAGCAAAAAAGCCCCCGCTTTTTCATAAAACGGGGACTTCATGCAAAGCAATATCGCGCGCTTTGTAAGATTACTTGGAGAACAGCTCGATAGTCTGACCTTCAGCCAAAGTAACCATGGCCTTCTTCCAGGACTTGGTATAGCCGGGTTGATAGCGTACACGCTTGGGCTTGGCTTTGACGGTCAAAGTGTTCACCTTGACGACCTTGACGTTGAAGATAGCCTCGACGGCCTGGGCGATTTCGATCTTGTTGGCGGTCTTTGCCACCTCGAAGGTGTAGACGCCCTTGTCCATCACATCATAGGTGTGCTCGGAAATAACCGGGCGGATGATGACATCGCGAGGATCGTTCATTATGCAAGCACCTCCTCAATGCGCTCGAGTGCGACTTTGGTAACGACGAGGTTCTTGTTATCCAAAAGCTCGTAGGTGTTAATCTCGGCCACGGGGATAACGATAACCTCGGGAATGTTGCGGAAGGACAGATAGGTCTCGAAGTCGTCATTGCCGACCACGATGGTGGTGCGGCCTTCCAACCCCAAAGCCTTCAGGGATGCGATGGCTGCCTTGGTGGAAGGCTTCTCGAATCCGAACGAATCCACAACGACAAACTGGCCGTCGGCAAACTTGCCGGAAAGAACCGATCTCATGGCCAACTTGATTTCTTTCTTGTTCACGCGGAAAGCGTAAGAGCGCGGATGCGGACCGAACACGACACCGCCGCCTGCCCATTGGGGAGCGCGGATGGTGCCTTGACGGGCGCGGCCGGTGCCCTTCTGGCGCCACGGCTTCTTGCCGCCGCCGGAAACTTCGCCGCGTGTACGGGTGTCCGCGGTGCCCTGGCGCCAAGAAGCGCGCTGTGCGCGAACAACCTCATGCACGACATGCATGTTCGGCTCGATGCCGAAAACCTCAGCGGAGAGCTCGGCGGAACCGAGTTTGTTTCCCTTCGCGTCTTTGATCTGTATGGTTGCCATAATTAGTACAGCTCCTTGTCTTTTTCGACTACGCCAAGCGTATGCGGACAATGCCGTTCTTGCCGCCGGGAAGAGCGCCCTTGATAAGGACGATGCTTTGCTCCTCGTCGATGCGAACGACCTTCAAATTCTTCACCGTAACGGTGTCGCAGCCCATGTGACCCGGCAATCTCATGCCCTTGAACACCCTGGAGGGATAAGAGCACTGACCGATGGAACCGGGAGCACGATGGAAGTGAGAGCCATGATATCCGGGACCGCCGGCAAAGTGATGACGCTTGATGACACCGGCAAAGCCTTTGCCTTTGGAGGTGCCGGTCACGTCGACTGCGGGCAGTTCGGCAAACATGGATACGGTAACTTCGTCACCGACTTTGTAATCGGCGGCGTTGTCGACACGAACCTCACGAAGATAACGGGTGGGTTCGACACCTTGCTTCGCAAAGTGGCCTGCCATGGGCTTGTTGACCTTGGAAGGCTTTATCTCCCCGAAACCCATCTGAACGGCTTCATATCCGTCGGTATCGACGGTTTTGACCTGACAGACCTTGTTGGGCTGTGCCAAAACGACGGTGACGGGAATGATGTTGCCGTTTTCGTCATAGACCTGGGTCATGCCGAGCTTCTTGCCAAATAAAGCATTGATCATTTTCAGCACTCCCCTTTCTTAGAGTTTGATCTCGATATCAACGCCTGCGGGCAAATCAAGACGCATGAGCGAGTCGACGGTATTGGGCGTGGGCTCCAAAATGTCGATCAAACGCTTGTGAGTGCGCATCTCGAACTGCTCGCGGGAGTCCTTGTTCACGTGCGGCGAACGAATGACGCAATACATATTGCGTTCCGTAGGCAGCGGAATAGGACCGGAAACTTTTGCACCGGTTTTGAGGGCGGTGTCGACGATGAGTTTGGTGGAACGGTCCACGATCTCATGGTCATAACCCTTCAAACGGATGCGAATCTTCTGATTAGCCACTTCTTACCTCCGTTAGCTTATCTTTTCGGTCAGTCGCGCTAGTTAGCGCTTCCGCCGGCCTTACTGATGATTTCCGTCGCAACGTTTTTGGGAACGGGCTCGTAGGAAGCAAACTGCATCGTGTAGGATGCGCGACCCTGCGTTCCGCTTCTCAAATCAGTTGCGTAACCGAACATGTTGGACAACGGCACCTTGGCGCTGATGACCAACGCATTCCCGCGTTTTTCCTGACCCTGAATCAAACCGCGACGTGAAGGAATGTCTCCCATCACGAAGCCGGTGTACTCCTCGGGGGTCTCGACCTCAACTGCCATGACCGGCTCGAGAATGGCCGGATCGGAGCGCTTTAAGGCCTCCTTGATGGCCATGGAACCGGCTACCTTGAAGGCGGCTTCGGAGGAGTCGACCTCGTGGTAAGAGCCGTCCACCAACTCCACGCGGATGTCCTCGACCGGATAGCCGGCCAAAACGCCCGAGTTGAGTGCTTCTTGGATGCCCTTGTCCACGGCGGGAATGTATTCCTTGGGGATGACACCGCCGACAATCTTATTCTCGAAGGAATAACCGGCGCCTGCCTCCTGGGGATACATATTGATAACCGCATGACCGTATTGACCATGACCGCCGGATTGGCGCACGAACTTGCCTTCGGCGCTCATGACCGGCTTCGTGGCGGTCTCGCGGTAAGCAACCTGAGGTTTGCCGACGTTTGCTTCGACCTTAAACTCGCGAAGCAGACGGTCGACGATGATTTCGAGATGAAGCTCACCCATACCGGCGATGATGGTCTGGCCGGTTTCCTGGTTGGTGGATACCTTAAACGTCGGATCCTCTTCGGCCAATTTCTGCAAAGCGATGGACATCTTGTCCTGCTCTGCCTTGGTCTTGGGCTCGACGGCGATATCGATAACCGGATCGGCAAACTGCATGGATTCCAAAATGATGGGTGCGTTTTCATCGCAAAGGGTGTCACCGGTGGAGGTGTCCTTCAAACCCACGACGGCAACGATGTCGCCTGCGGCGCAGGAATCGATATCGATACGCTGATTGGAATGCATCTACAGCAAACGACCGATGCGCTCTTTTTTGTCCTTGGACGCGTTGAGCACGTAGCTGCCCGAATCCAATTGACCGGAATAGATACGCAGATAAGTCAGTTTGCCGACGTAAGGATCGGTCATGATCTTGAATGCCAGTGCGGAAAACGGTGCCTTGAAATCAGAAGGTCTCTCCTCTTCGGCACCGGTTGCCGGGACAACGCCCTTGATGGCGGGAATGTCTTTGGGCGAAGGCATGTAATCGACAACGGCATCCAAAAGCTCCTGGATACCCTTGTTCTTGTAAGCGGAACCCACGAACACGGGGTTGAGCTTGCAGGCGATGACGCCTTTGCGGATGGCGGCTTTGAGTTCCTCCACGGAAACTTCTTCCTCCATCAAAACCTTCTCCATCAAGTCGTCGTCGCAGTCGGCGGCGGCTTCAAGCAGCTCCTGGTAGCGCTTTTCGACCTCGGCTTGATACTCCGCGGGAATCTCGGCCATGGGTTCGGGGTAGGTCATACCCTTGTCGTCTGCCTTGAAGTCCCATGCGGTCTTGGTTGCCAAGTCAACAACGCCCCAGAATCTGTCCTCGACACCCAGAGGAATCTGAGCGGCGACGGCATTTGCCCCCAAACGATCGCGCATCGTCTGAATCGCGCGGAAGAAATCCGCGCCGACGCGGTCGTATTTGTTGATAAAGGCGATACGCGGAACGCCGTAGCGCTCTGCCTGACGCCATACGGTTTCGGACTGGGGCTGAACGCCTGCAACCGCGTCGAACACGGCTACGGCTCCGTCCAAAACACGCAGCGAACGCTCTACCTCGGCGGTAAAGTCAACGTGACCGGGAGTGTCGATGATTTGGAAACGGTACGGTTTGCCGTTTGCGGCACCGCCCGGATACTTCCAAAAACACGTGGTGGCGGCAGCGGTGATGGTTACGCCGCGCTCCTGCTCCTGGACCATCCAGTCCATGGTAGCTGCACCGTCATGTACCTCGCCGACCTTGTGGGTCTTTCCGGTGTAGTACAAAATGCGTTCGGTCGTAGTGGTCTTGCCCGCATCGATGTGGGCCATGATACCGATATTGCGAGTGTCTTCCAGCTTATAAGTGGCCATTATTCACCCTGCTCTTAGAATCGATAGTGCGAGAACGCACGGTTCGACTCTGCCATCTTGTAGAGGTCCTCGCGACGCTTGACGGAAGAACCCATTCCGTTCGATGCATCGAGGATCTCGGCTGCGAGGCGCTCCTTCATCGTCTTCTCCTTGCGCTTGCGCGAGAAGTCGACGATCCAGCGGATCGCCAGGGTGGTTGCACG
>JAGCZM010000163.1 GCA_017960005.1 Eggerthellaceae bacterium | reverse complement strand
ATCGAGCGCCTCTCCCGCCGCATACAGTCCCGGCACCGATTTTGCGGATAAGTCTTTTATGCCAAACGCGGATACGCCATATCCTCCGCGTTTTACCTGTGCTTGGTCTGCCTCGATGCCCTTGATCGTCAAAGGCAACCCCTTGATATCGTCAAGCAGTCGGATTGCCGGCGGGGTCTCAAACCAAGCCTTGTCGACGGAGGTGCACTCATCGATACCCGATTTGTTCAATAAAGTCTCAACGAGGGGATGAACCATGAATCCCCTGAACACATCCCCGATACCTACGTTTTCCATGCCGTTTGCTTTGCACAAACCGATACGGGATACAAGGAATGATTTGAGGTCTTCTTTGTCCATGTCCGGCACGAAATCGATCTTTAAGATGTCGCCGGGATTCGCATAACGCGACGCGTTGAACACGCATATTCCCGACACGCCGTATTTCCTGAACAACAACTCGCCTTCTTCGGTAAATACAGGCTCATCGGTGTTTTGTGTGTCTATGCTCACTTTCGCTTTGACTCTCACCCCGTCAAGCAATTTGGTAAACGAGTTATCCGTCTTTATCGGTCCCAAAACCGGACGATACGCGTCAAAGGGTATATCGAACGCTTCGAGCATATTCGAAGCGGGATGCTTCATCGTACCCGAAGTGCCAACGGCGACTATGACCGCATCGGCATGTATGAGCCTGCCATCCGAGCACATGAGCACAAAGCCATCCCCGTTTTGTGCGGAAACCACCTTATCGACGACACAGGCGCAAAACACGTCGACATGCCCTCCCGCAATCGCAAAACGAAGCACATCGACCACGGATGAGGCTTTTGAGGTACGGGGATACTTCCTGCCGTCGGGCTCAATTGTCTCAATCAGCCCGATTTGCGCAAAGAACGCCCCGACGGGATCAAAGTTTCCCGAACACTCGGCACTCAAAGATGCGTAAACTTTTTTGACAAACGAAGGATTCTTATATGAATCGACATCGATGTTTGCATTGGAGAAATTGCAACGTCCGTTTCCGGTGGCAAGGATGGAACGTCCCACCCGCTCGAATGCCTCGTAAACACCGATCGAGATATCCTTTCCCGGATACCGCTCACGCAAAACCTTCGCCGCGGAAACTCCCGCGGCAAGCCCGGATGCTCCTCCTCCGATGATGGCAAGATGTTTCATATGAGGCCTAAAACCTTTCGCTTCGGTGCACCCGATTATTTTAACCCTCAAAAGCTTCCCCAAAAAGAAAGGGCATCGCAATCGATGCCCTTCCATAACTTTTATTCCGATAAAGCTTTCTACTTCTCCACGGTGGGGATGGGTGCGTTATCGACTTCGTCGATGTTCTTGTCCCAAATGTAGTGTTGGGTATCCTTGGCGATGACTTTCGAAAGAGCAAACAGCGCCACAACGTTGGGAACGACCATCAAGCCGTTCATGATGTCGGCAAAATCCCAAGTGGTGGAAGCGAGCAGCGCGGAGCCGCCGATGGCACCCAGGAAGATGAACAGGATGAATACGATGTTGTAAACCTTATTGAGCTTGGAGCCGAACAGGTAGGTTACAACACGGTTTCCGTACCATGCCCAACCGATCATGGTGGTGTAGCTGAACAACACCATGCCGCCGATCAAGACGATGGGACCGAACACCGGAATCTGGTTAAATGCGGCAACCGTCAGGTTCAGGCCCTTGGCAAAACCGGCAGCCAAACCCGCCTCGGTGGCGGCATAGGTGGCGGTGAGCTCGGGGCTTGCCAAAATGGCGGTCGTCAGGGTCAGACCGGTGATAAGGCAGATAACGACGGTATCCCAGAAAGCGCCGGACATGATGATCAAACCGGTGCGCGCGGGATTCTTGGAGTTGGAGTTGGCGGCTGCCAAAGGAGCGGAACCCATACCGGATTCGTTGCTGAACAAGCCGCGCGCGGCGCCGTAACGAAGCGCGGTCATGATGGCAAAGCCGGCACCACCGCCTACCATGGAGACCGGGTCGAATGCGCAAACGACGATCCACTTCAACGCGGGCAACAGATACTGACCGTTGATACCGATGATGACCAAGCAGCAAACAATATAAAAGATTGCCATGAAGGGAACGATTTTCTCACATGCCTGGGAGATGGTCTTGATACCGCCGAAGATAACGACGGCAACCAAAGCGGCCAAAATCAAACCGATAACCCAAACGGGAAGAACAACGGTGTACTCGTCGATGATACCGACAACGGAGTTGGACTGAACCGCTGCACCGATGCCGAAGGATGCCAATGCGGCAAACGCGGCAAACAAAACGGCAACTACCTTGGCCCACTTCTTCTTCTCGAAGCCGCGCTCGAGGGCGT
>JAGCZM010000162.1 GCA_017960005.1 Eggerthellaceae bacterium | reverse complement strand
TTGGCCGATGTTATGTCCAAGAAATACAAGACCGGCATAATTTCCGGTTGGGCGCCCGCACGCACACAAAACTCCGACAATCTACCTCAGATGGTCATGACGCTGGGTGCCATGGGCGGTCACTTCGGCAAATCCGGCCATATGACCGGTGTGTGCTGTCATTCTTCCGCCTTTACCAGCAGGCAATCGATAGTCGGAACCGTGGGAAGCACGGGCATCAAAATCGCCCCTCGCCCACCGGCGTCCGCAACAATTGCGGATATATGCAAGGCCGAGGTTTGGAAAGCCGTTGCTCAGGGACAGTACACCTACTCGCAAAGCATTACCGATGAAAAAACCGGACAAAAAATGCCCGTCAACATCAAGATGATCGTCAACGACTCGGCGGCAAATACCCAAACATGCGAAGGGCAGCCTTTTATGGTGCAGGTACATCGCGGTGCCGAGTTCGTGGTTGCGCACGGACAGTTCGAAACCACCAACTGCCGCTATGCCGATATCATCTTGCCCATCACTTCCAAATGGGAAGAAGACGGAGGAGGCTCTCTTCATGACAGCGTAGAGACCGTCGCTCCCTACGGCAAGGTCGTCGAACCCAAGTACGAAACCAAGTCCGAAATCGATGTCGAGTGGGAGTATGCAAAATACCGCGGCGTCGATGTTTCCGCTCAGGGGTTGGTTACCGATGAGCAGGGGTGGTTCAATCTCGTCAAAGGCGCGACCTATCGTGACGTCAGCAGCGGAACCAACAAGCCGCTGATAAAAATCACCGCCGACGATTTGGTAAAAATGAAGGTCAACGGCAAAGACTACGCCATGGAAGGCGGCAGAGCCTACACCCAAAACGGACTGATTACTTACGACCAGTTCATGGAAAGAGGAGCTATTGCTCCGTATAAGCGCCACGACGGAGACCGTTACGTGTATATCGCCAACAAAGCTTTTGCCGAAGGCACCGCGGAAAAAGCAACCGAATCGGGCAAATTGGAAATCTACTGCGCCCGTCTGCGCGATCGGTTCAACAAGCTCGGATACAGCGTGGTCTCCGCCATTCCGACCTACATTCCGCCATATGAGGGATACGAAGAGACATTCGAGGATTACGGAAGAGGAATAAAAGGGAAATTCCCGTTCCAATTCTACAATCCCCACTATTGGAGAAGGTCTCATACCGTATTCGACAACGTCCTGTGGATGAGAGAAGCCTGGCCCAATCCCTTCTTCGTCAACGCGCAAGACGCCGAAGCGAAGGGTGTCAAAAACGGTGATCCCATCTTGCTCACCTCACCGCACGGTCGTTCCATCCGCCACGCCTGCGTCACCAACCGTATGATGCCCGGCGTTGTCGGCGTACCTCACGGCGCATGGCTCGATCTCGACGAAAGCCTCGGCATCGATTTGGCGGGATCGGATAACTGGATTGCCGGAGCGGTGGCAACCGGCCAAGGTACCTCCGGCTACAACACCGGCATCTGCAACTGGGAGAAATACAACGGCGAGCTGGTTGAAGATTGCATGAGACCGCAACGGCTCCACCAATTTGAGTGAAGCGCAAAGCCGTGTCTCCTATAAACGACAAGACATCGATTCCGCGTAACCGAAAACAAGGGGGTATCTATGGCTAAGAAGGGTTTCTATTTCAACCAGGTACTTTGTACCGGATGCCGAACCTGCCAGGTTGCATGCAAGGACAAAAACGACACCCCGATCGGTATCCTGTTCAGAAACGTAACCGATTACGAGGTGGGAATTTACCCGGATGTTAAGGCTTACCACTATGCGGCAACCTGCAATCATTGCGCCGATCCGGCCTGTCTGCAGGCCTGCTCGACTCAGGCGGTTTACGTCAACGAGGATGACGGCACCGTCATATTCGACAGCAATTTATGCGACGGATGCAAAGCAAGCATCGAAGCGTGTCCTTACAATGTTCCGCAGTATTATCCCGAGCTGAACATCGTTCGCAAATGCGACGCGTGCGCTCAACTGCGGGCCGTCGGAGAGCTTCCCGCCTGCGTCGGTTCCTGTACCATGCGTGCGCTCGAGTTCGACGACATCGACGCCTTGAAGCAAAGGCATCCCGATGCCGTCAACAGAATCGCGATTCTGCCCGACCCCACACTGACCACTCCGGGAACGTTGAGTTCTCCGCGCGCTGCAGCCCTACTGAGCAATCCGGTAAAGGTTCAACTCTAGAAAATAAAAATCGGTCAAAAAAAGAAGGACCGGAATAACATCCGGCCCTTCTTTTTTCCTATAAACGCAATTCAGAGCTCGGCCAAAACCGCTCTCACTTTTTCCACTGTGGCACTCGATGCGGCGA
>JAGCZM010000161.1 GCA_017960005.1 Eggerthellaceae bacterium | reverse complement strand
TTTCCGATACGACAATCATGGCTTCCGCAGGCGCCAACGTCGACCACCTCGAGCATGTCAATACCCAGCTGCCGTACGCTTTGACGGTTGCCGGTATCAGCTTCGTGTTGTTCGTAGCCGCGGGCTTTATCCAAGTTGCTTGGATCTGCCTGCTCATCGGCGTCGCGCTGACAATAGCCACCCTGCTTGTTCTGCGTAAATTCGCCGGACAAAGCACCAGAGCATAGGGTTTGAACTTCCTCCTAAGTCAAACCTCCATGGTCGGAAAGCCCACGTAATGCGTGGGCTTTCTTTTTTTGTTTTGGATTATGAGGATGGATTCGGTTGTTTTGGGAAAGACGACCAAGTACATTCTTTGTGATATCGGCTGAATATAACGGCAAAACACCCCAAAAACGAAAAGCACCCGATATAAAGACTAAAGGGATTTAAGGGCGTTCAGTTCCTCATCGCTTAATGTGCGATATTGACCTTCTTTGAGACTTTCGTCCAAAACAAGCGGACCCATGGAGATGCGTTTCAGTTCGATTACTTCGTTGTTTCTTGCTTCAAACATCCTTTTGATTTGATGGTAGCGTCCCTCTTCGATGGTAATCGTGACATGGGTCGCCTCCGTATTGTCGATGATGAGCTTTGCCGGAAGGCAGAGCTTTTCATCCCCGATATCGATACCTTGGGCAAAGGCTTCGATATCGTCATTTGACGCTTCATGCGCAAGTATCGCTTCGTATGTTTTGGAGACATGGTGGCCGGGAGAAAGCAGGCGATGAGCCAGTGCTCCGTCGTTGGTGATGAGGAGCAATCCCGTGGTGTTTTTGTCCAGCCTTCCCACCGGAAACAACCCCGTTCTGTGGTTTTCTTCGATCAGGTCTATGACGGTGGTTGCCTGTATGTCATTGCTTGCCGAGATGATGCCGGCAGGCTTGTTGAGCAGGTAATACTCAAACTCGTGGTAGGAAAGATCCTCTTCCTTAAACGTCACCGTGTCACGTTCGGTATCTATTTTGGTATCGGCTTTTGACACGACAACGCCGTTGATACGCACGTTTCCCTTGCGTATCAGTTCTTTGGCCCCGGAGCGGCTCTCAAGGCCCATATCGGATAGGTATTTGTCGAGTCTGATAATCATGTTTTATTTATACCACGACGATATGGGGCAAGGCCACATCGTGGGGTTCATGGGGCAAAGAGGAAACGCATTGTTCCTTAAACGCCACACCGACAACCAAGGGCCTATGGGACAAACCCGCCAGGAAACGGTCGTAGTAGCCTCCTCCGTAACCCAAACGGTATCCTTGGCAGTCGAATGCCACCAAAGGAACCACGACGACATCGATGTCTTTCGGATCGAGAATATCCGTGCCTTGGGACTTTATTTCTTCAAGGGTATAGGAGCGGGTGGGATGTTTGACAAACTCATCCGATCCCTCCGATATACAAAAACGCATCTCGCCGTCGATGATAACGGGGTATGCCGTGCGAAGTCCGTTGTTTTGTGCCCATGTCGCCAAAGGTAAGATATCCGGTTCGGATTTGATGGGGGAGTATAAAGCAACGATGAGGTCTTTGCCCTCGGAGTGCTCATGGATGAGATTGGCAAGCTTTTTGCAGGCATCGAGGCTTCGTGAGGCATGTTCCTCGGCAGTGAGCAATTGACGTCTTGCGATGACATCTTGTCTCAATTGCCTTTTGACAGCGGCAATGTCCATGCGCTTAAAGCCCCATGATTTGCATGATGAGCAATACGACGGTCAGAATCGTGACGATGGCGACCGTTAACCAGATGAGTATGCTGAACGCTTTTCCGACGACGTATTTACCCATGACGTGTTTGTCTCGGGAAAGCAGCGCCATAAACACCAGCAATACGGGCAGGATAAGGCCGCAGACGAATTGGGAGAAGATCATGACGGCCATCAGGTTGATGCCCGGTATCAACACCACCAGCGCGGAGAAAGCGATGGTAAACGTCAAAATGCCCTTGAACATCGGGGCTTCCTGCCAGGTAAAATCGACACCCGCTTCCCAACCGAACGCTTCGCAGATGACAAAAGCGGTGGTGAGAGGAAGCACGCATGCCGCCAAAAAGCTCGCTCCGATCAAGCCGACGGCAAACAGGATACGCGCGTATTGACCGGCGAAGGGCTCGAGTGCCATGGCGGCATCGGCCGCGGTATCGATGACGATGCCCTCGGGATACAA
>JAGCZM010000160.1 GCA_017960005.1 Eggerthellaceae bacterium | reverse complement strand
GATAAGCGCAAACCGACCCGACAGCGTGCAGTTGGCCGGATGGCCCGTCAAAGACGATTTCGTACCCAAGTTCGGCTCAGATGCCGATGCCGTACACGAAAGCTTTGTAAAGATTCTCGCTGTGCGCGATGTGGTCACCAAGGCTTTGGAAGAGGCGCGCGCAAACAAGGTCATCAACAAGAGCCAGGAAGCCAAAGTCATCGTATCGGCTCCCAAAGACACGCTCGATCTGCTCAAAGGTTTTGATGAGGATGTGTATTGCGAACTCTTCATTGTGTCATGCGTCGAGTTTGCATCCGCAGATGAACTCGGTTGTGTGGTCGAGGTCGCGCAAGGCGAAAAATGTCCGCGCTGCTGGAACATCACCGAGTTGGTAAAGACGGGCAATCATGCCGGTGTATGCAAGCGTTGTGCCGATGTTTTGCACGAAATAGGTTTTGTCGAATAAACAAAAGATTACAAATCCGATGAAGAACTTCTTCAAAAACAAAGCGCGTGATTTCATTGTGTTCGCATCGATTTTTGCGGTGTGGATGGCAATCGATCGCGTGCTCAAAGCGGTATTCAACGAATATGACTTGGGAAGCGTCATCGGAGGACCTTATTTGGGGATATTTCGGCTTCGTTTGGTTCACAATACCGGAGGGGCGTGGGGGATACTCGGAGATTCGACGACAGCACTCGGAATATTTTCCGTGTTGGTGTGTCTGATACTGATTTGGTATCTGTTTTTCTATTCGAAAGACAATTCGTTTTTGGAAGCCTTGGGCATATCCATGGTGGTCGCCGGCGGCATTAGCAACGTTATCGACCGATTTGTGCTGGGATATGTCGTTGACTATATCGAGTTTTCTTTCTTCGAGTTTCCGGTGTTTAATTTCGCGGACATCGGCGTGACGGTCGGTTTTGCCGTATTTATCATCGGTATTCTGGTCTCTTTTGCCAAAGAGAAAAAGAAAGCTGCTTCGGATAACGCTTAACCGAATTATGGGCATTGAACTGACATATATAGTTTCCGCGGAAGAGGAAGGCATGCGCCTTGATGAGGTGCTGGCCGAACGCGGTGCCTATCCGAGCAGAAGCGCTGCCGCAAAAGCAATCGATACCGATGTTTTTGTCAATGCCGCATCCAAAAAGAAGAGTTATCAGGTTCTTGAAGACGATGTCATAACCTGCATCGTCAACGAAAAACCCAAGCTCGACTTAAAGCCTCGGGACATTGCACTAGATATCCGCTTCGAAGACGATTATCTCCTCGTCATTTCAAAACAGGCGGGTCTGGTCTGTCATCCTGCCATAGGGCATGAAGACAATACGTTGGTAAACGCCTTGATGTTTCATTGCGGGGCGGATCATTTATGCACCGCACAAGGCGGTATGGAGCGTGCAGGCATCATCCATCGCCTCGATCGGGATACTTCCGGTCTGATGATTTGCGCCAAAACAAACGAAGCGGCCCAAATCCTTATGCAAGATATACAAAACAGGGTGGTGCAGCGTCATTATCTGGCGCTTTGCCACGGTATTTTCAAAACCGATACCGGCATGATTTCGGGGCCGATTACGCGCTCCGCTCACGAAAGAAACAAGATGGCGGTACGCGATATCCCGCAAAGCAGGGAAGCAATCACGACATTTGAGGTCAAAGAGCGTTACTCCGCTCAGCAAAACGACAACGGATATTCTTTGGTGGACTGCAAACTCTTTACCGGACGCACCCATCAAATTCGCGTTCATTTGGAATACATCAAGCATCCCGTGGTGGGAGATCCGCTGTATATGGCCGGAACTCCCAAAAAACCATCCGCGCAACTGGGACTCAAACGCCAATTCCTTCATTCATACAAGCTCGGGTTCAGGCACCCCATTACCAAAGAGGAATTGTATTTCGAGGACAATTTGTCCCAAGATTTGGAAAAAGCCAGATTGTCGATAGCCAAGCGCGCATTCTCCTTTGATTTTGCCTAAAATGAACTCGAGATAAAAAGGGGGATTTTTAAGGTGGCAACGCAATCGCTGGGCGTCATTCTCGTCGACACGGGCATTCCGTCGGTTCTTGATGCCAAAGAAGCCCGCAAATACCTGTACGCTTACAAGCTTTATACGAGGGTGACCCCCGTCAACAAACCCATTTGGTTTTTTGCACCGGCATCGGCCATGGCACTCATTTGTTTGGTCATCATATTCGCGCAGGGTACACTGCCGTCGTTTTTGATATTTTTCGGAATAACGTTGCTGTTTGCCGCACTCGGCGGAGCTTCCGTTTTCATAAAAAAGGTTTTGGAGAAATACCGGCATATTTGGCTAAACGACGAATCTTCTTATGCTGCCCGTCACGAAACCATCGTGACATCGCTTAATGAAGCATTCGAAGAAGAGCAGATGGAAGCATGCGCCAAGGTGGCATATGCCTATTCTCATCCGACTATCGAAGAGATCATGCAGGACCTGAGGGATGAAGAGATCAAAAACCTCGTGGTATTGCCGCTTTGTCCTCAGAGTTCCTATGCCAGAACATCGGTCATCAAAGAAGCTCTTGAGCGCAGCGTCAAAAAGCTCGAATGGAGCAGGCCGATTACCTTTGTCGACAACTATCACAACAACCCGACATACATCAAAGCGGTATCCGGCTCGATTCGTTATGCCGGATTCGATCACGAATCGGACGATCGACTGCTGTTTTCTTACGAATCCGTTTTGCTCTCCGATATCGTTGCGGGCGATACCTTTGAACTGCAAACGGGCGCCACAAGCCTTCAAGTGGCATCCGATTTGGATTTGGAGCGCAACCGCTGGACCATCGGTTACCAAAACCGTTATGCCAAAAAGCGCAAATGGCTGGCACCTTTTACCTCATCGGTACTGTCTCGTTGGGCAGAAGGAGGAGAGGGCAAGGTTTATGTCGTTTGTCCCGGTTATGCCATCGACAATGTCGAGACTTCCGTTAACGTGGGCACCAAACTCAAACAGCAATATATTCAAAATGCCGCCAAGTACGACAAACAACTTACCGAAGATGATTTCGTGTACATTCCTTGCCTAAACGAGAGCAAGGCGCATGTCAACGTCTTGTTGGATGTGATTAAGTCCACCGTCAAATAGGGGGTTTGCCATGGGAAACACCTCATACAAAAAACCGTTGATCGTCTTATGCGTAACCGGTTGCATCGCCGCGTACAAAGCATGTGATTTGCTCAGAGGATTTCAAAAGCTGGGATTCGATGTCCAGGTCGTGATGACCGAACACGCAAAAGAGTTCGTTTCACCTCAGACTTTTGAGGCACTGTCCGCATATCCGGTCTTATCCGAGATGTTCGAGATACCGCAAAACCCCATCCCGCATATCAAATTGGGACAGCAATCCGCTGCCGTGGTCATCGCTCCGGCAACCGCCAACATCATTGCCAAGATCGCTCAGGGAAGAGCCGATGATTTGGTGTCTTCGATCGCGCTTGCGGCAAGCGTACCGGTATTGGTGGCCCCCGCGATGAACGAAGTGATGTACAACAATCCCGCCACCATCGACAATCTCAAAACCATCGCATCGCGCGGTGTTTTGCTTATCGATCCCATATACGGTCATATGGCATGCGGGGGAGAAGGCAAAGGTCATCTTGCACCCGTGGAAGACATAATCGAACAGACGCTCATTGCGCTCGGGTTCGGACAAAAACTGCGGGGCAAAAACGTTTTGATTACGGCAGGACCCACGCAAGAGCCCATCGATGCCGTTCGTTACATCACCAACAGATCTTCCGGCAAAATGGGCTATGCGCTTGCCATGGCCGCAGCCAAGCAAGGTGCGCATGTTACCTTGATTTCGGGGCCTGTGGCGCTTCCTGCGCCCGAGATTTGCGATGTAATCAACGTCGTTACCACACAAGAGATGTTTGAGGCGGTAAAGCGTTTCTTTGCCTCATACGATATGGCGATATTCACGGCGGCGGTATGCGATTTCAGGCCGGAAGTGACCTTTGAGGGAAAACTCAAGAAAGGTGTCGATAACGAGAAGCTCACATCTTTGTCCCTCATTGAAAACCCCGATATTTTGGCATGGGCAGGCAAAAACAAAACCAAGGATCAAATCGTGATTGGTTTTGCCGCGGAAACCGACAACCTCCTCGAAAACGCCAAGGCCAAACTTGTTTCGAAAAATGCTGATTTCATAGTAGGAAACGACGTATCCGGCGGAAAAGTATTCGGCAAAGACGAAGCTTGCGCCCTCTTGATATACAAAGACAAATCCATCGAGCTTGATTGCAATAACAAAGAATTGCTTGCCCGAGACATACTGGATTTCATCGTATAAAACAAAACGAGGTCCCGAACATTTTGGGACCTCGATTCGTTAATGGTCGGGTGAACAAGATTTGAACTTGCGACCCCTTGACCCCCAGTCAAGTGCGCTACCAAGCTGCGCCATCACCCGTAAAAGAGAGCTCTTTTGAGAGCCGACGTATTGTAGAACACACAGGCGCGATTTTCAAGGGGAGCGACTCTGCTAATTCCTTTTACCGAATTGAGAAATCGGATGCTTTTGCTTCGCAAAACCACCATAAAAATTTGATAAAGTTCCTCTATCTGTGTATATGAGTGTGTGCTCGCCTGTTCGAAAGGGAAAAACGAATGCTCACTTTGCTCGGAACCATGATACTTTTGCCCACATTGGGGGCGATATTGCGGTTCATGGTCAAACACGACGGGCTTCGCGCCTACATCTCTTTTGCCTCTTCGGCAGCCATAGCCGGCTTGTCGATTGCGGTGGCGGTGATGTTTTTCATCGGAGCAAATTCCGATAGGACCTGGTTTATCACGATAGATTTCGAATCATGGGTCATCGATTTGATTGCCTTGATCGGCGGGTTTGTCATCTCGGGTATCATCATTTACAAATCCATCGTCCATAAAAACAAGATTGCTTTGGCACTCGGTATCCTTCAGGTTATCCTGGCCGGCATCTTCGAGGGTCTGGTCAAACCTCAGGTCACCTATGCCGGCGCTTTGCATATCGATGCGTTGACCATCATCATGATTTTGATTATCGGCGTCATCGGCAGCGTCATCTGCGTATATTCGGTAGGATACATGCGCGATCATCAAGCGCATCTTTCCGAAAACGAAAAAGACAACAGAAACATCTTCTTCGGTTTGATGTATCTGTTCTTGACCGCCATGTATATCATCGTCTGTTGCGACAGCATGATTTGGATGTATTTCGGATGGGAACTGACCACCATTTGCTCGTTCCTTTTGATCGGGTACACCAAAACCGAAGAAGCCATCCGCAACTCATTCAAGCAAATCATCATCAACACCTTCGGCGGCATTTGCTTCTTTGTCGCCATCATCTACTGCGGCAGCACCTACGGCATGCTCAACTTCTCGCTGTTGATGTACTTCTTGGCAAGCGGCGATCTCGCACTTGCGTTGTGCGTGGCGCTTTTGGCGATAGCGGGTTTGACCAAAGCGGCTCAAATGCCATTCCATACCTGGCTTTTGGGCGCCATGGTCGCACCGACCCCGACTTCTGCGTTGCTGCATTCGTCCACCATGGTCAAAGCAGGTGTCTATCTGCTTTTGCGTTTGAGCCCGGCATTCGTCATCCTTCCCGAAATAGGCATGGGAATAGCTCTTGTCGGTGCGCTCACGTTCATGCTCGCGAGTTTTATCGCCATCTCCAAGACAAATGCCAAGTTGGTATTGGCATATTCCACGATTGCCAACTTGGGTTTGATAACCGCATGTGCCGGTATAGGTACCTACAGTGCCATCTGGGCAGGCATTATCCTCATTATCTTCCATGCTGTTGCCAAGTCTTTGCTGTTTATGTGTGTCGGCACCGCGGAACACCATATCGGTTCGAGAAACATCGAGGATATGGACCTTCTTTTCGAAAGAATGCCGCGCTTGGCCCGTTTGATGATGCTCGGCATCCTGGCGATGTTCATCGCGCCGTTCGGTATGCTGATAGGCAAGTGGGCAGCCCTTATCGCGTTTATCGAGTCGGGTAATCTGCTTATCATCGCGTTTTTGGCATTCGGATCGGCGGCGACGTTTATGTTCTGGGGCAAATGGCTCGGCAAACTCGCCGGCATCGCCTCCAATCCCCAAAATATCGAGAGAAGCGTTCACAAGAGCGAATGGTTCGTGTTGATATCCACGGGATGCGCCGTGGCGCTTTGCTGCGTGTTGACGCCGCTTATATCTGACGGCTTAATCAATCCGTATTCGGGAAGTTTCTATTCCACCGAAAGCCTCATTGCGTTTATTTCTTTGGCCGACAAGCAAATGGCGGCAGACGCCATCATGTCGGGCATACAGGCCTACTACGGAAACGCTCAGCTCATAAACGGCATCTATACGCCGATGGGCTCGGAAAGCCTTTGGATTTGTTCGGTTGTATGCGCACTTTTCATCATTGCGATATTCGCGGGTCTCGGTAAATCCAAATCCAAACCCACCAGCGTTTATCTGTCCGGTTCCAGCATCGACAACGAAGACAGAATCTATCGCGGTTCCATGGATAAGCCCATGACGGCAACCGCTTCCAATATGTATTTGACAGACATGTTCAACGAGCAAAAGATAACGCTGATAGGGCAGGTTTTATGCATCCTTGCACTGTTGTTTGTTTTGTTCTTTGCGGCTTTGGTGTAGAAAGGAGCTGATATGACTTACGTAAACATTCTTATCGGCTCGATTGCTTTTGCCGTGCTTGCACCGGTATTGGGATGTCTGCTCGAAGGCATCGATCGCATCATCACCGCAAAGATGCAGGGTAGGGTGGGACCCAAGCTTTTGCAACCCTATTGGGATATCAGAAAGCTATTCGAAAAAGACGACGTATCGGTCAACTCTTCCGAAAAGATTTACCTGATCATGGCTTTGTTGTTCACGATCATCGCCGGCGGCATATTCTTCAGCGGCTCCGATTTTCTGCTTTGCGTATTCGTGATTACCGCAGCGGTTCTGATGTTTATCGTTGCCGCTTACTCCACCAGATCGCCTTATGCCGAAATAGGTGCCAAGCGCGAGATTCTGCAGGTTCTCGCTTATGAACCGATGATCGTGTTTTTGGCGGTCGGTCTGTTTTTGACAAGCGGTTCGTTTGCCATAGCGGATCTGTTTGCCATGCCCGAACCTTTGATTGTCATGGACTGGGGAATGGCGCTTATATTCATCGGGTTGGTGTTTGTGCTTACCATCAAACTGCGCAAAAGCCCGTTTGATTTGTCCATGAGCCATCATGCACACCAAGAAATCGTCCGCGGTATTACCACCGAGATGTCCGGTCCAACGCTTGGAATCGTCCAAATCATGCATTGGTGCGAAAATGTGCTGTTCTTGGGCTGGGTCGCCATATTTTTCGTATCGGCAAATCTTTGGACGATACTTATCGCCTTGGCCGTCGTGGCATTTGTCTATTTCCTCGAAATCTGGATCGACAACAACTTCGCGCGCGTCAGGTGGCAAACCATGCTCAACTCCAGTTGGATCGTGGCATTGGTGTTCGGTTTAATCGGCTTGTTGATTGTCGTGTTGTAGGGGTGTGAACAATGGCTTACGCATCGAAATCTCCTTGGGTTATCCATTACGACGCATCCAGCTGCAACGGATGCGACATCGAGGTATTGGCGGCGCTTTGTCCGGGATTCGATGCCGAAAGATTCGGCGTCATCAATACCGGCAACCCCAAACACGCCGACATCTTTTTGGTAACCGGTTCGGTCAACGAACAAAACATCAATGTCATCAGAGAAATCTATAACCAGATGGTCGAGCCCAAAGTGGTCGTTGCCTGCGGTGTATGTGCTTGCTCAGGCGGCGTATTCCACGACTGCTACAACGTCCTCGGAGGAGTGGATAAGGCCATTCCTGTCGATGTGTACGCCTCCGGATGCGCGATTCGTCCCGAAGCGATCATCGATGCGGTCGTGATAGCCTGCGGAATCCTGGATGAAAAATCAAAACAGCTCAAAGAGGATCGCAAGGCCGCGAAGGCTGCTGCAAAGCACGAAGAAGAACTACGCAAGCAGGAAATCGAGGCGTTTAAGGAAAACAGGAACGTACAAAAGGTGTCGATACGCCGTACACCCGAAGAAGAAATCGTCGATGTGGACACCGAAGCCACAACCGAAGAGATGAGCGCCATCGTCACCGATGCATTGCGCGAACAATCCCCAGACAATGTTGAGATAAAGGAGGGTTAATCGTATGGCGCTGGAAACCCAATATAAAACATTGGCCAAAACCCAAATTCTCAATAACGCCGAAAAGATGAAGAATCAAGGGCAGCGTTTCGTGCAGATTCTCGCTCTGCGCGACAAAAAGGGCTGCAATTTGGTCTATTCGTTCATGAAAGACAACGTCTTGCTCAACCATACCGTTACCGGCGTTACCGAAAAAACCGTCATCCCTTCGATCTCCGGTGTATTTCTCGAGGCATTCGTCTTCGAAAACGAGATACATGATTTGTTCGGTATCGGGTTTGAAGGCATAGCGATAGATTTCAAGGGAACGTTTTATCGCACATCCGTCGACAAACCCATGACCGTCATTCCCAAAAAGGAATACGATGAGGCAAAAGTGAGAGCCAATATCGAAAAACAGATCAAAAAGACGCCGGATCTGTCTGCCATGGATGCCGACAAAGCCGCAAAAGTAGCGGCCGCATTGGCGGCAAAAAAGGCCAAAGAAGCAAAGAAGGAGGCCGAATAATCATGGCGATCAATACCATCATTCCATTCGGTCCTCAGCATCCGGTTTTACCCGAGCCGATTCATCTCGACCTGATCGTCGAGGACGAAAAGGTTGTTGAGGCAATTCCGCAGATCGGTTTCGTGCATCGCGGCTTGGAAAAGCTCGTCGAGACCAAAGACTACAATCAATTCGTCTATATCGCGGAGCGTATCTGCGGTATCTGCGCTTTCGGGCATTCTATGGGCTATTCCGAGACCATAGAGCGCCTCATGAATGTCGAAATCCCGCCCCGTGCCGTCTATCTGAGGGGCATTTGGCATGAGCTTTCCCGTGTGCACTCCCATATCCTTTGGTTGGGTTTGGTGGCCGATGCATTCGGCTTCGAAAGCCTGTTCATGCATTGCTGGAGACTCAGAGAGCGCGTGCTTGACATATTCGAGCGCACGACCGGCGGTCGTGTCATATTCTCCGTTTGCAAAGTGGGCGGTGTCACCCGCGATGTCGATGCCGGCGAGTTTGTGCACATCATCCAAACACTCGAAGGCATCAAGAAGGATTATTCCGAGATCATGAAGACCTTCTTAAACGACACATCTGTCAAAAGCAGAACGGTTGGTATCGGATATCTCAGCCAGCAAAGTGCCTCCGATTTGAGTATCGTGGGTCCTTTTGCCCGCGCATCAAACGTCAACAACGACGCCAGATGCCTCGGTAACGGCGCATACGGTCATTTGAGCGAGTTTAAGCCCGTATTGTCAACCGACGGCGATTGCTATGCCCGCATCAAGGTTCGCTGCGAAGAGGTTTTGCAATCGATTTCGATAATAGAAGAGCTCATCGCAAGCTGTCCTGCCGGAGATATTTCGGTACCGGTCAAAGGAAACCCCGGAGACGGGGAAGTGGCGACCAACGTGGTCGAACAACCCCGCGGCGAGTGCTTCTATTATGCCAAGGGCAACGGAACCAAATATCTCGAGCGTATGCGTATGCGTACGCCTACATCGCAAAACATCGCCGGCATGGTTGCCGCTTTGAAAGATTGTCAATTGGCCGATGTCAACATGATCGTGTTGACCATCGATCCGTGTATCAGTTGCACCGAAAGGTAGGGAAGGTATGGCAATACTGCATTTGGGTTCCATGACCCTGCGCTCGATGGCCACCAAGCCCGAGACGCTGCTTTATCCTTTCGAGACAAAACCCGCTCCCCATTACCTGAAAGGAAGCGTCATTAACGCGACCGAAGACTGCATTTTGTGCGGCATTTGCGAAAAGAAATGTCCCGCCGATGCCATTGTCGTGAGCAAAGAGGAGCGCAACTGGTCGATAGATCGGTTCAGGTGCGTGCAATGCGGCGCCTGCATCGATGCATGCCCCAAGAATTGTCTGAGCATGGATCCGGCTTATTGCCCGCCCGCCACACAAAAAACCGTCGACAACATCGAAGTCGAGAAGCGCTGACGAAAGATATCCGAAATGTCCCAAAAACCGGAACAAGAAAACAAAATTGCCGACCATGAACCGATCGTTGGGCTCGATATTCCCATCGATAAGATCATCACCATCCCCAACGTCATTTCTTTGATACGTCTTTTGCTCATCCCGGTATTCGCCGTCATGATGTTTTTGGGATACGACATCGCCGGTGCCGTGATATTCGCATCGGCGGCTCTCACGGATTTCATCGACGGAAAGATCGCCCGCAAAACCCATACGGTTTCAACGGTCGGTCAGTATTTGGATCCCGCCGTCGATCGTTTGGCGATGATAACGGGCGTTTTGGTATTGCTTTTCTTGGGCAGATTGCCCATCTGGATATTCGTGGTGGTATTGGCACGCGATATTTATCTGCTTTGGGGAGCAATGCGTCTCAAAAAGCGTTACAACAAGCGTGTTGCCGTTATTTATGCCGGCAAAGTCGCCACGACGTTTTTGTTTGTCGGTTTTGCCGGTCTTTTGCTCAACATGCCGATATTCGAGGGATTCGGCTGGATTACGGAAGGTTTCCTCGTATTCTGGTTGCCGGGCTTTGCAATCGGCGGATATTGTATGTTCATATGGTTTGTCTACATCGGTCTTATCATCGGTGCTTTCACGACCCACATTTACAT
>JAGCZM010000159.1 GCA_017960005.1 Eggerthellaceae bacterium | reverse complement strand
GGATGCTTCCGCAGCTTCGGCCTCGTCGTAGATGCGCTGCGCTTCTTCTTCCGAGATTGTCTTGTGTTTGAATATGACCACGGCGGGCAACACGATCATATGGATGCCGAGGATGATCCACAGCACAAGGGAGTGGGAGAAATATGCCGCGGCAAACAAGGTCACCAGCAAGATGGCGACGATGATGGCCTTGACCCTGGCGGTTACGCCTTTTTTGAGGCGGAAAGGCCTGATGTATCTTTTGAAAAATCCGGTCTTTTTAATGCCGTTTCTCAGGAAATCAATGCCCATGATAAGCAGAAAGACGGCAAGCAGAAAAAACGGAACGGTGGGTAAAAACTCGATATAGATGCCCGCCACGCCGGCGCCGATACTTAAGATTCCGCCCGCCACAAACAAAAACTTCTTGGTCTTGCTCACTTTTGATCCTTTGCTTTTCTTCAAACAAGGTCAAACCGAGGCGCAGGGCGGTTGTTTCATGGAGGTAAGCGCTTTGGATAAACGCAATGATAACCCACGCCCCGATTTGGCGATGTCAAAGGCACAAACGATTGAATCGCTTTCCTTTATCGCGAGCAAGATAAATGACGACGTAAGGGTACGGTCAAGTGTTTTGAGAAGAAATTTTTCCTTTTATGCCCGAAAAGTTTTTGCTTTGACCGAGGATAAGGGCCATTTAATCGTCATATTCCATTAAACTTTACGCCGCTGCAAATAAGGAGTGTTCATGTCCAAGGTCAATGCGCAAAACAACGAAGAAGAACTGCTCTCGGTAGGGGAGTTTGCAAAAGTGGTCGGCGTCAGCATCCGTACGCTGCAATTCTACGATCAAAAAGGCTTGCTTTCTCCTTCCGCCAAAGGCCCCCAAAACCAGCGCCTTTATTCCATGGCCGATCGTGAGAGGCTCTACCACATCTTGGTCATGAAGTATCTCGGATACTCCTTAAAAGACATCGACGCTTCCTTGAAGGCATCGCCCGAGGTTTGCGATACGAAGGAGATGTTCGAGGCCAATCTTTCCCAGCTTGAGGTGGATTTCGATGCGCTGTTTAAGCGCATGACCGTGCTGAGGGATTTAAACTCCATGGTTGCCGAAGACAAGACCGATTCCTGGACAGAACTTGCCCATGTCATCGAGAAATCCCAAACGGATGCAAGCCCCATTTGGGCAGCGCTCTGTGTTCAGGAAGAAAATGTTGCAGACGAAGAAATCATCGCCGGCCCTCTGACCGCCAAAGAGAAAAAAGCATGGCATATGCTGATGTTCGATACCATCCGCTACATCCACGGCGGCGGCAAACCGGACAGCGCCCATGCGGCCGATTTGTTGCGTCGTTATGACGAGATGGGCGGTATGGCCCGTGCTCAGATGGGCAGAAGCATGATGGTTTTGGCAATGGGCAACAGCTCCAAAGGTTTGATGAACCGTCTCGGCATCGACGGATTGATGCAGCAGAATCTGGAATTCTTCGAGCAAGTCAGAAAAATCCAGAATAATCTTCAATAAACACAAACAAATGTTCGTATTTATGTTATAGTGGCTTTGTTAAACAAGAGCCCATGCAAGCGCTTCGAAATTTTCGAAGCCCGGCGCCGATTCAAATCGCATGACACACGCTTGCAAGATCCTCTTTGATCTCGTTTTCGACCGAAGGAGTGATTGCCATGGCGGGGGATTTGCATGATGTCGCAAATACAGGCACGGATAAAGAAAGCATCTGGACCAGAGAGGCGTTTTGCATAGACGCGCTGCCCACCTTATACGACCTTTTTCTTCTTTGCGACCGAAAACTGCTGTTTGAAGCGATAAAGGAACTGCCGATATATGGCAGGTTTGGTTTTTTGAGAGACAGGGTGTCGTTTCAGAGCGTTGAAGCTCGTCTGGATTGCCTGTTGTCTTTGACTTTGCAAGAAAGCGATGCCTGGGTGTGTTTTGTCAGGGAGTTTTGTCTGCCGGTATACGGGGATCATTACGGACTGGCCGTATCAAGGCATTTCGAAGCGGTATACATGCCGCTGTTCGACGGACTTCATGAGATTGCCTTTGCTTTGAAAGACATCGTATCTTTGTATCCTTCGCCCAATAAAACGGCGTTTCGTGATGCGTTGAAAAGAATTGCCGAACATTCGAATTTGGGTTGCTTTTGCGGGGATGCAATTGACGCAAAGGCATGGATGCTTTCTTGCAAAGTTTGGTTTGCCCAAAGAATGTCGGTATACGACAAATACGCAGCCATGGCACTTTATCTGGCCTCCTCCATGACCAAAGAGTTTTTTGATGAGGATATGCGTTTGCCCGGAGTGGCACTTTCGGGGGGCCGTGACGCAAGGTCGATCGCTTCCTTGGTGTTCGGGGATGCGGATTGCGCCAAACAAAGAAAACACGATCCCTACGGGTTGTTTACCGAAGACGGTTTTGCGATGGATTTCGAGAAGAGACTGGTTGCGACATCAAGGGTACTGAACGCTTCGTCTTTTTTAACGCTTGTCGATGATATCAACGAGTTCAAAAGAAGGTGCAAATAAAAAGCGGGCCAAGTACTTGGCCCGCCCGTTTATTAGTGTCGATGACCGCAATCGCAGTCGTCGTCATCACATCCGCAGTGCTCGTCTCCGCAATCGCATCCGTCTTCGGGAAGCTCATCGGAGGAATCGAGCAGCGTGATTTCGAAATTGAGATCTTTGCCGGCAAGTTCGTGGTTCAAATCGAACGTCGCTTTGCCCTCTTCGATGGAGACGACGCGTACCGGGAAGGGATAGCCGTCCTGTCCCATGAAATACACGGTCTGACCGACGGGCAAGTCCTCTCCGTTGGGGATTTTGGAGAGCTCGACGATTTGTACCAAATCATCGCGGTAGGTACCGTATGCGTCCTTGGCAAGGATATGGACTTTCTTGGTTTCTCCGACTTCCATATCGCGTACGGCATTGTCGAATCCTTTGATCATCTGACCTGCCATGCAGACAAATTCAAGGGGTTTGCCGGTTTTGACGGAAGAATCGAACTCGGTACCGTCATCAAGGGTGCCGATGTAGTGAACTTTGACAAACTTCCCTTCGTTGTTCATGTGAGACTGCTCCTTTGATAGGTGTTTTTGTGCGTGGGATAGTGTAGCTTAAAAAGGAGGAAGATTTTTATTTTTACCGTTTCGTGCCATTTGAACGACGCGTTGACTTCATCCGTGCATAAATGCATATTTGGAGTACAATTTTCGCAAGTTTCGGTCAAAAATGCCGTAAATATGCAATAAATGAGGTCTTTTATGAAAAAACGCAACGAGCGTCAGGAGATGATTCGCAAGGTCGTTTCCGAGAACCCCATCAAGACGCAAAAAGATTTGGTTTCGTATCTGGAGAAAGCGGGTTTCCCGTGCACCCAGACCATGATTTCCAGGGATATCGAGGATTTGGGCTTAATCAAGGCCCAAAACGGCTGTTACACGCTTCCCGAGTGGGAGAGATTGCGCCGTATGGTTTATGAGTTTGTCGAGGATGCAACCTGTGCCGGTCACATGGTTGTCGTCAAAACCTTTGCGGGCTCTGCCGGCGGTGTGTGTGCCGCCATCGACGATGCCTGTTTGGAAGGTGTTCTCGGATCCGTTGCCGGCGACGATACGATCTTTTGCGTTGCGGCATCCCAAGAAGACGCTCAGGGTCTGCGCGAAGTTCTGTCGACCCTGATGAGAAAATAAAAGGTGATTCATAATGTCTTTTAAACGCAATTCACCCCTCAACAAAATCATCATCGGTGCCGTTATCGCGTCGCTGATGCTGGGATTGTTCGCATTGGCAAGTTGCGCTCCCCGCGAAACCGAAGCGGAAAAAGCTGCCAAAGCAAACAGGGAATACATGAGTGCCGTCAATCAAATCATGGATGAGATCGCAGGGGAGCTTACGGTGTTTTCCGGAGAGCTGCGCGATGAGGATTTGGTCGGCATGAGCAGTTGTCTTGCCAATGTCACCCGTCAGATCAACGCACTCGGTGCGCTGACCGCTCCCGAAGCCTTAAAGGCAATCGGTAACGATTACAAGGAAGGTTGCGAACTTCTGAAGCAGGCGCTGCAGGCGTATGTCGATTTGTATACCGAGATCAACGCCGCAGGCAGCTCTTATGATTATTCGCAATACAACACCCGCATCACCCATATCCAAAACATCTATGACGACGGTCTGGAAAAACTGGCGGATGCGGACAAGGCCGCTTCCGAGCTCAAATAGCAATAAGGGCATATATACCCAAGGTTTGATATGGCATCGCTCAATAAAAAACTGTTGCACGCCAAGCATTCGAAGCATGCCATCAGACTGCGCGCTTTGCGCCAAAAAGAACTCGAAACCCGTCAAAAGATAGAGGCGGCATCCGCCGCGGTGGATGCGCAGGTAGCCTCCTCTGACAATGCTTCGGAGGCTATCAGGGACGGTTCGGTCAACAAATCCACCGCCATTATCAGTATTTGCGTGGTGATATCGCGCATCACGGGATTCTTTCGGACATGGGTCATGGCCTTCGCGTTCGGCGCAACCGCACTGGCGTCTGCCTATCAGGTTGCCAACAACCTTCCCAGCATGCTCTACGAGTTGGTTGCCGGAGGTATTCTCGTTACCGCGTTTTTGCCGGTATACGTCACCGTCAAAAAACGTCTTGGGCAGGAAGCATCCAACAAATACGCTTCGAACCTCTTTACCATCGTCGTTTTGTTTTTGGCAATCATCAGCGTTTTATGCGCACTGTTTCCGCAGGTGGTCATCTATACTCAGAGCTTTTGGAGCGACCAAGAGCAGATGGGCGCCGCGGTATTCTTCTTCCAATTCTTTGCCATACAGCTTTTGTTCTACGGTGCCGGTGCCATCATCTCGGGCCTGCTCAATGCCAACAGAGATTATCTGTGGGCGTCTTTGGCTCCTGCCGCAAACAACATCATCGTCATCGGCGCGTTTATCGCTTATGCCCTGACCGTTTCCGGAGATCCGGTTTTGGCGATGTATTTCGTGGCGCTGGGCAATCCGCTCGGCGTGTTCATGCAGTTGGTTTTGCAGGCACCCGCCCTCCGCAAAAACGGCATCAAACTGCGTCCGCGTATCGACTTTAAGGATCCCGGCTTAAAAGACACGCTTTCTTTGGGTATACCGGCGCTGTTCGTGATGATATGCAGCTTTATCGTGGTATCCGTTCAGACGGCAGCCGCATACAGCTTTGCAGATAACGGCCCCAGCGTGTTGGCTTATGCGCGTCTGTGGTTTACCCTCCCATACGCATTTTTGGCCGTACCCATCACCACGTCCATGTTTACCGAACTTGCCGAGATGCAGGCCGAAGGCAACATGGACGGCGTCAAGCACGGCATCATCGCCGGCTCCAAACAGATTGTGTTTTTCATGTTCCCGATGACGGTGTTTTTGGTGGTGTTCGCAGCTCCTCTCATCACGTTGTATCTGGCAGGCGAGTTCAGTGCCGATGCCATCGAGATCATTTCGTCGTATTTGATGGTGTTGGCCACGGCATTGCCTTTCTATGGGGTCAATACGTATCTCCAAAAGATATTCAGCAGTCTGCGTAAGATGAAAGCCTTTGCCGGTATCAACGCCATCGCCGGCGGCGTGCAGGTGATCTTAACCGTGCTTGCTTCGGTGTTTGCGGGGTTCGGAATCGTCGGCATCAACGCGATTGCTTGGGCAGAAATCATCTTCTATATCCTTGCCGACGTGTTGCTGTTTGCCTATCTCAACAAACTCCTCGGACATCTCGGGGTGGTTTCGGTGGTAAAAAGCGCATTCAGAGGGATTCTGCTCGGAGGAGCGGGTTCTTTGGTTTCGTGGAGTATTTTGCAGGTATTGACGTTTGTGAACGTCCCTTATACTTCATCCATCGTATGGGCACTTGTTGCCATCATTGTTGCCGGTGTTCCCGGATTGCTTGTCACGTTCGGTGCGGCCCTGAGAGCGAAGTTTGTTGAGGCGGCATTCCTCGAGCGCATCATCAGGCGTCTCAAGAACAAGCTCAAGCGCAAATAATCTATTGTTTAATCAATATCGCGGTTTGTATGTCGCGGTTTACCTCAGCGCAGAACGCATCTGCGTCTTTTTTGCTGCCCACGATACTGCCGTAGTGGGTGGGAATCGCGATTTTGGGATGAAGTTCGTTGACGAGCCGGGCCGCTTCATGTGCGTTTGTGGTAAATGTGCCTCCGACGGGCACCAATGCGACATCGCAGGATACCGATGCAATCTCCTTCACGAAATCCGTATCTCCGCAGACATATACCCATTCGTTATTGACGTTGATGTTGTAGCCGACCCAGGCGTTTTTCTTGGGATGATGCGGTTTGTATGCGTTGTATGCCCGGACAGCCTCGATGTTGATGCCTTCGATGTCGATGCGATCCTGCGGTTTAACGCAGGACAGAGGGGAAATATCGAGAGATGAACCTTTAAGGAAATCCAGTGCTTTGTCTTTCATGGAAGAAGGGCAGACAAACCGGGTGTCTTTGTTTGCGACCATCAGGATGTCTTTGGGGGAGAAGTGGTCGTAGTGGATATGCGTGATCAAAACGATATCGGCATCATGGGCATCGTTTTTGATTTTGAACGGATCGATATATACGACCTTGCCGGTGATATCGTCTTTGATACGTATGCTGCTGTGCTCGTTGACGCTGATGCCGTGAATCGAATCCATCGGTTGTACTCCTCGGTTGCATGCCTGTCTTTGTCGTTTCGTATTGTAGTCCTATCGGGCGCATAAAAAATCGACCCGCGAGGTAGGGGCGGGTCGATTTTTGTTTTATGCGAACGCCTATTATTCGGCAGCGGGTGCTTCTCGCACGGCCTCTTCATCCTTTGATTTGTCGGGGATGACATAGATGAAGAACAAAGAGCTCAGCAACAGCGCATACGGATAGAGCAGGAAGGGCAGTATCTCGAATGCCGATACCACGCCGCCCATGGTTGCGACGGCAGAAATCGCCACCAGCATCTGAGCGCCGTAAGGCAGGATGCCTTGGAACACGCAGGAGAAGGTGTCAAGCAAACTTGCGGCACGCTTTTTGCTGATGCCGTAGATGTCGCGCATTTCGGCGGCGATGGGGTTGGACATAACGATGGCAACGGTGTTGTTGG
>JAGCZM010000158.1 GCA_017960005.1 Eggerthellaceae bacterium | reverse complement strand
GTCAAATCGGGCCTTTTTGTTTTATATGGGGGCGATTTACGAATAAAAAGCCCGTTTTTCTGCCGTTCGTAATCAAAAATCATACGGTGGCAAAAAAACGACTTACGCAAACGTCGACACGTCGGCAAACACGTATCATTCGCCCAATATTCTCAAAAGGGCAAAAATGCGCTTTTGAGAATGAGTAATGCAGGAAAAACAAAAAAGGAGAGAAAGCGAGATGACTGTAGCTGAGATTAAAAAGAAACGCATGCTATACCTTATCTTGTCAACCGCCGCATTGTTGATCCTCGGTTTGCTTTACGGCTTTTCCATGTTCGCCGCACCGATGATCGAAGACTTTGCGCTTGACGGGGTTGGTTCTGCGTTTTATGTAATGATGGCTTTCTTCTGCATCGGCTCGTTGGTTGGCTCCGCCATCCAAAACAAGCTCGGTGTCAAAGCAGCGCTCATCATTGCAGGTCTTATGTTTGGTGCCGGTTTTGCCTTGACCGGATTGTTAGCTGCCGATAACGGCGTTATCATCCTTTATTTATGCTATGCGGTTTTGGGTGGATTTGGTACCGGCGTCGGCTATAACGCCATCATCTCGACTACCAATATATGGTTCCCGGATCGTATCGGCTTGTCTGCGGGCGTCATGCTCTTGGGTTTCGGTATTGCCAGCCTGGTGTTCGGCAATGCCGCATTGGCCATCCGTCCTTTGGTGGGCGGCATGGGTACCGTTTTGCCGATCATCGGCGGTTTGGGTGCGGTGTTTACCATCAGCTTGGCACTCGTGTTGACCAAGGCCCCCGAAAACATCAGCGAAATCATGAAGGCAGCTCAGGCCGAGACTGCCGCCAAGAAAGCCGTTGTCAAGGCTCCCGCCATCCAGGAAGTGGAAAGCGTTTCCACCAAGGACATGGTCAAGAAACCGATCTTTTACGCGTACTACCTTACCAACGTATTTTTGGCAGCCGTCGGCCTGGCCATCATCGGCAACGTTGCCGCGGATGCTCAGTTCCTCGGTGCCGCAGCGGCCTTTGCTTCATTGCTCGTAGGCTTCGTGTCGACCTTTAACGGAGTGTCCCGTGTTGTCATGGGTGCCGTTCTCGACCGCATCGGTGTTGTCAAAACCTTTATTTTGGCAGTCGGTCTGGCTTTGACCGCCATGGTGCTTATCGTGGTGGGCTTTGTCGCCAACATCGTTGCCCTCTACGTTGCCGGCGCATTGATCCTGGGCTTTTCCTACGGTTGCTGCCCGGTTGTCGGATCTTCCTTCACGAGAAAGAAGTTCGGCTCCAAGTTCTTCCCCTCAAACCTTGCCGTGATCAACTCCACGCTGTTGTTCAGCGCCTTGTTGAACCTCGGCCTTGCATCCTTGATCACTTCTTCACGCATGGATTTGCTGTTCGTGGTCTTGGGTGTTTGTGCCTTGGCCTTTGTCGGTGCGCTTGTGTTTGCACGCCTCTGGAAGAAATAATCAAACTCGAACAAGGCACAAAAACGCATCAAACAATAAAAAGGCCCCGAGCAGTCGGGGCCTTTTTGTGCTAGAGCAAAGTGGCAATCAGCCATAAAACGAGCAGGTGGGCGGGATAGTAGACGTAGAAAAACCACTTGTGGAAGCTGCCGCCCGGCCCACGTTGTCCGTTGTAGAGGCGCATGAGTACAAACGCGAGCGTAAACCCGAACACGTAATACAAAACCTGAGAGAGCACCTCGACGAGAAGAGCTCCTTCGAAGTAAAGAAACACCGACGAAATCACGCCGGCAAACCCGTATATGAGCAAGCCGGCAGAGGGGGATTTTTGGGTATGGAACAGCAACACGAGAACAGGCCCGACCAAACCCCAGTCGCAGAGGGCCGACGCGGCCAGCGCGATGGCAAACAAGGCCCAATACAGATAGCGGTTTTGCATATGGTCGTAGGCATAAATGAGGGCCAGGCACAAAAGCAGGGTAAACAGTACGTTCAGGGCACCGTATTCCAAAATATCCGCCGGGGATTCGGATAGAGCCAAATAATAAGGAACCTGAGCTATCAGCGCGAACACCGCAAGACGAAGCACGTATTTCGGAAAAGAGGAGGTATGGCGATAGCCTTCAATCAAAAGATATGCCATCACCGGAAACGTCAGGCCGCCGAGAGCGGTCAAAACGCATAAGGCGACGTCGGGCAGACTTGTTCCGAACACCACTGCCGTATGGTTGGCGGTCATTCCCAAAATGGCGGCGATTTTGAGCATGAGCGCGGAAAAACGCTTTTGGGAAGAGTCGATATGTTTGATGTCTGCGGTCATGGTCGTTCATTATAATAACGGCCGAACAATGCCCGTATCAAGCAAGCGCAAATGCGCCAAATCAGGACAGAGAGATGACGGAGTTTGCGACAGAAACAATCGTGATGCTGTGTTTGGGAGCGCTGATTGTGGCGCTTTTGCACATCGCACTTACCAAAATACGCAAAGACCTGCCACAACAAAGCGTTTCGTTCGATCAAAAAACCTTCTTCGGGAAAAACCCTTGGATTTGGGTGTTCATGGCGATATCGGCTCTGCTGTGCGTGGTGGGACTGTTGTTTGCCGTGGAGCCGGCAAACGAAGCCGATCCGGGACAAACAATCGTTTTGGTATTGCTGATACTTGCGTTTTGTCTCGGCACGGGATGCGTCGAAGAAGGCGTGTTCAGGGGTCTTTTGTTCGCGTTTCCGTCGGTTTTGCTCAAAAAGAAGTTCGCAAACAAACAGTATCCTCCCC
>JAGCZM010000157.1 GCA_017960005.1 Eggerthellaceae bacterium | reverse complement strand
GATTTCGCCGGTGCAAAACGGCGGGAAGTTGTATTGATGCATATATCTTTTGCCGGTTTCGGGATCGATGGTATCCAAGCGCTGTGCCTCGTTGAGCATACCGAGTGTACAGATGCTCAAAACCTGGGTTTGACCGCGCTGGAACAAACCGGAACCGTGAACACGGGGCAGATAATCGGGTTTGATGAACAATGGACGGATCTCTTCGGGAGTTCTTCCGTCGACACGCTCGCCGGTAGCGATAACCATGGCGCGCATGGCATGCTTTTCGAGCTTTTTGAGCTCGGCGGCGATATCGCTTCCCCACATGGAAAGCTCCTCAGCGGAAAACTCGTTTGTCTTGATGGATTTCTTCAGATCTTCGACCTTGGCAACACGGGATTGCTTGTCTGCATCCTTTAAGGCAGCCGACATCGCATCAAAGTAACCCTCGATACGGGTGGGAACGCTCGGATCGGGAGTATGTAAGGTGTATTCCATCGGCTCAATGGCTATCTTGGAGAGAAACGCGGATTGTTTCTCGCAGAAAGCGGCAATGGCTTCCTGGCCGAATGTCATGGCGGCAAGCATATCCTCTTCGGAAATTTCCTTGGCGCCTGCCTCCACCATCGATATGAAATCGGCGGTGCCCGCGATGGTCAACTCCAAATCGGAGTTTTTGTCCTCTTCGTAGGTGGGATTGACGATGAACTCGCCGGTTGTGATGTCGCGGCCGATACGCACGCAGGCGGCAGGTCCCTCAAAGGGAGCGCCGGCGATCATCAAAGCGGCAGAAGCGCCCGCAACGCAAATGGTATCGGGGGGATTTACTCCGTCACACACGAAAGTGGTACCGACAACGTGAACTTCGTTCTTGAACCCGTCCGGGAAGCCCGGTCGAATGGGTCTGTCGATCATGCGGGCGATAAGCGTTCCTTTGTCGGAGGGCTTGCTTTCGCGCTTCAGATAACCGCCGGGGATACGTCCCACAGAGTACATCTTTTCCATGAAATCGACGGTCAACGGGAAAAAGTCATAATCTTTCTCTTCTTTGGATACCACTGCCGTGACCAAAACGGTGGTATCGCCTTGGGTTACCAAAACGGCTCCTGAAGCCTGTTTTGCCAACTCGCCGGTCTCGAGTCGATACTGTTTACCGTACAACTCGAAGGACTCAACAATCTTTTCCATTATCAATTTTCTTTCTCTTCATCTTACTGCCCTATTGCAAGTAAGCCTCTTCGGAAACCTCGATGTTCTTCGGTTCCCGCGAGCAAATGCGCCCTTGCGCATTCGACCGCTATCACTCAAAGGACGTTTGTCCTTATAAATGAACAAAGAAAGGCCCGCCAAAGCGGGCCTGCCTCCTTAAATATTGTCACGGATGCCGAGCTTTTTGATCAATTCACGATAGGCGTTGATGTCTTCTTCCTTGATATGCTTAAGCAAACCACGACGCTTACCGATGAGCATCATCAGACCGCGGCGGGTGTGATTGTCGTTTTTGTGGGACTTCAAATGCTCGGTAAGATTACGGATACGCTCGGAAAGAATAGCGACCTGTACGGCAGCGCTTCCCGAATCCTGCTCGTTTTTGCCGAATTCTTTGATGAGCTCGGCAACACGCTCTTTGGAGATACTCAGCTTGTCAGCCATGTAGTTTCCACCTTTCGATAAACGATGT
>JAGCZM010000156.1 GCA_017960005.1 Eggerthellaceae bacterium | reverse complement strand
TGGGTATCAAAGACCTCGATTCGTTGGTGGCGCCGCAGGCCGTCGATTGCCTGATTGTCACGGCCATCGACAAGAAGGGCATCATTCCCGCCTTTACGCCCAAGCGTCCCTCGGAAACCTTCCCCCGTCGCGGCCGCGAATACATCTTTGCGTTTAACCTTAAACCCAAGCCGCAGTTCGAGCTTTCTTCATACGATCCTGTCGAGTTGGTTTTGCAGAAATACGAGATTCCCCAAGAGGCGCTCGATCGCCGCATGGAGGAGGTTGCCATCCAGTATGCCAAGTACGAAGAGGATGCGCCCCATACCGTGCATGCCGGCGATTATGTCGAGATTGCCATCGTCGCCAAGCTCGACGGTGTCGTGCAGGATGGCCTTTCTACCGAAGGAAGAACGTATTTGGTCGGTTCCAAGGCTCTTCCCGAGGCCATCGACGATGCGCTTCAGGGCATGAACCCCGGTGATACCCGAGATCTTCCGGTCGAGGTGGGGGACTATGACAAGGAAGGCAATGACATCACGGTCACCTACGATGTCACGTTAACCGTCAAATGCATCCAGCGCCAGATCATTCCCGCCATCAACGAGGCATTCATCAAAGAGAACCTTCCCGCACTTACCGGCGGCATGGCCGAGTTCGAGGGCATGGTCCGTCAAACCCTCCAGGGAGAGGTCAGAAAAGAATACGACGCCTATGCGCTTCAGGAAGCAGCCACCGCCATCGGTGCGCGTTTTGAAGGAGTCATTCCCGACGATTTGTACGAATCCATGCGCGACAACGTATTGACCACCCTCAAAAACACGCTTGCCAACAACAACGTCAAGTTCGAGGACTTCGTGAACCAAAACGGCGGCGAGCAACAGTTCAACATGTTTTTGATGGTTCAGGCACGCCAGATGCTCGTGGAGGGCTTTGCGCTTGACGCGGTATACCGCCACGAGAAGCTGACGATCGATGAAGACGATATCAATGAGGCATGCCTGCAGCTTGCTCCCAACGTCGATCCCAAGGAGACCCGTCAGATCATGGAATCAAGCGGCGAGGGATTCATCCTGCGCGAGACCGCGGAGCGCCTCAAGGCCAACAAATACGTTTTGCAAACCGCGAAGAAAACTTTCGAAAAGAAATAAACGCCCCGTTAACGATTTTGCCACCAAAGGCGGTTTTACGCGGGCAAACGTTTTGCAGTTCTTTGCTTTTTGTGAAAGACCCGTCACGTCTGTACTTTACTGTTAAAGTACAGACGTTTCTTTTGCAAGAAGAATGTCTTTTTCGGTGATTTGAGCCGTAAAAGGACAATGGATTGATCGAACAAAGAGAGAGGATCCGGTTCATCATGCAGACGATATTCGACAAAACATTATTGATTGCCAATCCCACCTCCGCAAACGGTTATGCGGCTTACGCGACCATCAAAGCCAAGGACATGCTCCATGAAATCATCGGCGAATCGCACCTCAAAGTCGTTTATACGATGTCGGCTCATCATGCCGTCGAGTTGGCCGCCGATGCCAAGGGCTATACCTGCGTCATCGCACTGGGCGGTGACGGTGTGGTCCATGAGGTGGTCAACGGTTTGATGCAAATACCCCAAGAAAAACGTCCCGTGTTCGGCGTCATTCCCATCGGTTCGGGCAACGATTTTGCCAAAAGCCTCGGTATCACTTTCGATGTCAACGCTTCCATCGGCCAGTTGATGTCCGGCAATGTCAGAAATGTCGACATCGGCAAGGTCAATGACGAATACTTCGCCGAGACCGTTTCCTGGGGTATGGATGCCGCCATCGCCATCGAAAGCATGTCGCTTCGCAAAGTCACCGGCAAAACCGGCATGGCTTTGTATGCTCAGGCCGGATACGACCAAATCCTGCATCATATGGAGTCCATCGAATACGAGATGTCCGTCGACGGGGGAGAGCCTATTCCCGGTTCCATGAAGCTGCTTGCCTGCAACAACGGCCAGACCTACGGCGGCGGCTTTACCATCGTTCCCGAAGCAGATATCACCGACGGCATATTCGATATATGCATCTGCAAGGCTCCCATTTCGAAAGCTCTTGCCACCGCGGCGTTTTTGAGCGCCAAAACCGGCAAGCACGGTTGGTGTAAGAAAGTCGAATTCCTGCGTGCCAAAGAGCTCGTGCTGCGGTTCAAGGAAGATCCGCCTTGCCAAATCGACGGGGAGGAGCTCACTTCACCGGATGCCACGTATCGCGTATCGGTGCTTCCCGGTGCGCTGCGCGTGATTTTTGCAAAATAGTTTTTGAATGAGAGATATTCGGAGGACCGTCGGATTAAACCGGCGGCCCTTTTTTTGTTTGATATGGGACCCATGATTATTGCGGGTTATTTTTCTTGCATCGCAGGCCCTGTCAACGTATAATAACCGTTTGCGTCTGCGGGGGTATGGATACGCCCGGGCGCGTGGATAAACGGTGTCACGTATGACAGCCTCACCGTCATACCGAGTGGCCAGCGCTTATCCCCGAAAATGAAAAGAAGATCCTTGGTGTATGGTGAGGCATGCGAGCAAGGGTCAAAAAGAGAAAGCAGAGTCATGGGAGTCATTCAGTACAAGCCGACGAGCCCGGGACGCCGCGGTCAGATGGTTTCCGATTTCGCGGAAATCACCACCAGAACACCGGAAAAGTCCCTGTTGGTTCCGAAGCCCTCTCGTGCCGGCCGCAACAACTTCGGTCGTGTCACAACCCGTCACCAGGGTGGCGGTAACAAGCAGCGCTACCGTATCATCGATTTCAAGCGCAACAAGGACGGTATCCCCGCCAAGGTTGCCACCATCGAATACGATCCCAATCGCAGCGCCCGTATTGCTCTTCTTCACTATGCAGACGGTGAGAAGCGCTACATTCTTCATCCCAAGGGATTATGCGTCGGCGATACCGTTATGTCCGGTACCGAAGCCGACATCAAGCCCGGCAATTGCTTGCCGCTTTCCGCAATCCCGGTCGGTACTTTGGTCCATGCCGTTGAATTGCTTCCCGGAAAAGGTGCCGCTTTGGCCCGCAGTGCCGGTACGAGCATTCAGCTTATGGGTAAGGAAGGGGATTACGCCATTTTGCGTATGCCTTCTTCCGAAATGCGCCGCGTCCTTTTGGTTTGTCGCGCAACCGTCGGCGAGGTAGGCAACGCCGAACACGCCAACATCAAAATCGGTAAAGCCGGCAGAAACCGTTGGAAGGGTATTCGCCCGAGCGTCCGCGGTACCGTCATGAACCCCGTTGATCATCCTCATGGCGGTGGCGAGGGTAAAAACAAGTCCGCAGGTCGTCATCCCGTTACCCCGTGGGGTATTCCCACCAAGGGTCATCGTACCCGCAACGCCAAGAAGGCTTCCGGCCGTCTGATTATCCGTCGTCGTAAGAAGTAACTACGAAAAGGAGTAACCGTGAGTAGAAGTCTGAAAAAAGGTCCTTTCGTAGAGCCGCGTTTGCTGTCTCGCATTGAGGCTATGAATGCTTCCGGCGAAAAGGACGTCGTTAAGACCTGGTCCAGGTCAAGCACCATCTTCCCGGATATGGTCGGCCATACCATCGCCGTCCATGACGGGCGCAAGCATGTTCCGGTTTATATCACCGAATCCATGGTAGGTCATCGCTTGGGTGAGTTTGCACCCACCCGTACCTTCAAGGGTCATTCGGCTGATAAGGGTAAGCGATAAGGGGGTTTAACAATGGAAGTCAAAGCACAAGCCCGTTTCGTTCGTATCGCTCCCCTCAAAGCCCGCGTCGTGGTCGATTTGATCCGCGGCAAAAACGTTGAGCAGGCCCGCGAAGTTTTGCGTTTTACGAACAAGGCCGCAGCGGAAATAGTCGAGAAAGTCTTGAACTCCGCCGTTGCCAACGCCGAACACAACAATCATCTTCGTGCCGAATCCTTGGTGGTAAAGACCGCTACGGTCGATGAGGGCCCCACGATGAAGAGAATCCGTCCGCGTGCCAAAGGCAGCGCGTCTCGCATCAATAAGCGTATGTGCCACATCACCATTGCCGTAGCACCGAGAGAGGAGGCATAAGTCCATGGGACAAAAAGTACATCCTACAGGTTTCCGAATCGGTATTACGGAGGATTGGCGCAGCCGCTGGTATGCGGATAAGAAGTATGCCGAGAATCTGACCAACGATTTGGAAATCAAAAAGTTTTTGAAGAAATCCATCGACAAAGCCGGCATCGCCCGCATCGAAATCGAGCGCGCCGGTGACAAGATCAAAGTCATCATCAGCACCGATCATCCCGGTTCGGTTATCGGAGCAAAGGGTGCAAACATCGATTCCCTCAAATCCCAGCTGCTTGGCGTTGCCAACGGCAAGGTCGACATCGAGGTCATCGAGGTAAAGCGCCCCGAGTTGGATGCCAACCTCATCGCACAGTCCGTTGCCGATGCCCTCGAGGGTCGTGTGGCATTCCGCCGTGCGATGCGCAAAGCCGTGCAATCCGCCCGCAAGAGCGGAGCCCAAGGCATCCGTATCCAGTGTTCCGGCCGTTTGGGCGGTGCCGAGATGAGCCGCAGAGAGTGGTATCGCGAAGGTCGCGTGCCGCTGCACACCCTGCGCGCGAAGATTGATTACGGTTTCGATACCGCAAACACCACCATGGGCGCCATCGGCGTTCAGGTCTGGGTGTATCACGGTGATGTTTTGCCGGGACAAAAGGCCATGGAGCCCGCCCTCGAGAGCGGCGCACCCCGTCCCAGCCGTCCCCGTCGCGAAGGTCGCAATGAGAAGGGGGCCAAATAATGTTAATTCCCAAGCGTGTTAAGCACCGCAAGGTGCAGCGTGGTTCCATGAAGGGTTCTGCCAAGGGCGGCACCGCTTTGAACCACGGCTCATACGGTTTGGTCGCACTGGAAGCCGAGTGGATTACCAACAGGCAAATCGAGGCTGCCCGTGTTGCTATGACCCGTTACATGAAACGTGGCGGCAAGGTCTGGATCACCATTTTCCCGGACAAACCGATCACTCAAAAACCCGCCGAGACCCGTATGGGTTCCGGCAAAGGCAATCCCGAAGCATGGGTTGCGGTTGTCAAACCCGGCCGCATCATGTTTGAGGTGGATGGCGTCGAAGAGGCGGTTGCCAAAGAGGCTCTGCGCCTTGCCATGAACAAATTGCCCATCAAGTGCAAGATTATTTCTCGCGAAACGGAGGGACAGGAATAATGAAATCAACAGAAATTCATGAGCTTTCCGCCGAAGACTTGCAAAACAAACTCAAAGAAGCGCGTGTTGAGCTGTTCAACCTGCGTTTCCAGATGGCCACCAGCCAGCTCGACAACACCGCTCGGGTTGGTTTGGTCAAGAAGGATATCGCCCGCATCCAGACCGAACTGCGTGCGCGCGAGTTAAACGGAAATGTGGCAGGAAGGTAGAGCCATGACAGAAACACGTAATTCCCGTAAGGTTCGTCAAGGTGTGGTCGTATCGGCCGCCAATGACAAAACCATCGTTGTGGCAGTCGACGAGCGCAAGCCCCATCCCGTATATGGGAAGATGATTACTACCACCAAAAAGTTCCATGCCCATGACGAGAACAATGAGGCCGCTCTCGGTGACACTGTTCAGATTATGGAGACCCGCCCGCTTTCCAAAATGAAGCGTTGGCGTTTGGTCAAAGTCGTTGAGAAGGCCAAATAGTTTGCTTGTCAGGCATGCTATTGCTTAAGGAAAGTTAAGGTAAAAGCAATGATACAGATGCAATCCATGCTCGCAGTTGCCGATAACTCCGGCGCCCGCAAGGTGCAGTGCATCAAGGTCATCGGCGGATCCCATCGCCGTTATGCCGGTCTTGGTGATGTCATCATTTGCAGCGTTAAGGAAGCCCTTCCCAATGGCGCTGTGAAAAAGGGCGAAGTTGTTCGCTGCGTAATCGTCCGTGTCAAGAAAGACATTCGCAGAGCAGACGGTACCTATATCAGGTTCGACCAGAATGCCTGCGTTCTTATCAACAAAGACGGCTCGCCGCGCGGTACCCGTATTTTCGGGCCGGTAGCACGTGAGCTGCGCGATAAGAAGTACATGAAAATCGTGTCTTTGGCACCTGAAACGCTGTAAGGGGAGGTGTATTACAGATGCCTAAAATGAACATCAAAAAAGGCGATACCGTCAAGGTTATCTCCGGTAAAGACAAGGGCAAAGAGGGCGCTGTCCTCTACACCCACCCGCAGGATCAGCGTGTTGCCGTACAAGGTGTCGCCGTGGTCAAAAAGGCCATGCGTCCCACCCAGAAAAACCCGCAGGGCGGCATTTCTTCGGTTGAGGCTCCGATTCACGTATCCAACGTGATGTTGGTTTGCCCCGCATGCAAGGCTCCCACGAGAGTTTCGATCAAGCGCGAAGACGGCAAAAAGGTTCGCGTTTGCAAGAAGTGCGGCAAGAGCATCGACCAGTAATAAGTCGAATCGACCATGACCCCGAACAATCGGGGACGCGGGGTCGGAAATCCCGCGTTTAATTCATCGTATGAGAAGGGTAAGTTAAATATGGCTCCTCGTTTGAAGGAAAAATACAACAAAGAAATCGCTTCGGCTCTCAAAGAGAGCCTCAACATCGCCAACGTCAACGACGTTCCGCGTTTGCAAAAGGTCGTCATCAACATGGGTGTCGGCGGAGCATCTTCGGATTCCAAGCTGCTCGATGCCGCCATGGCCGACCTTCGTCAAATCACCGGTCAGCAGCCCTGCGTGACCCGCGCCCGCAAGTCCATCGCCGGTTTCAAGATCCGTGCCGGACAATCCATCGGTTGCAAGGTCACTCTGCGCGGCGACCGTATGTGGGAGTTCACCGATCGTTTGCTCTCCACCGCGCTTCCGCGCGTTCGTGACTTCAGAGGTATTTCCCCGACCAGCTTCGACGGTCGCGGAAACTACTCTTTGGGTGTCTCCGAGCAATTGATCTTCCCCGAGATCGAGTTTGACAAAGTCGACCGTACCCGCGGTATGGACATCACTTTTGTGACCACCGCCAAGGACAACGAGTCGGCATTCGCGCTGCTTTCCGCACTGGGCTTCCCGTTCAGCAAGTAGCGCAAACGTCTTGCTTGGGAGACGCAAAACCTCCAAGCGCTTTGATTTTTCGGAATCAAGACTCAAAAAAGAGTCTTGCGATAAGAAAGAGGGAATTGCATGGCTAAGAAATCGATGATCGCCAAAGCCAAGCGTGAACCGAAGTTTTCGACCAGACAGCACAACAGATGTGCCCGTTGTGGACGTCCGCGTGCTTTCTACAGGAAATTCGGTCTTTGCCGCTGCTGCGTGCGCGAGCTTGCAAGCAAAGGCGAACTGCCCGGCGTAACCAAAGCTTCCTGGTAATCAGGCAATTTTTTAGGAAACGCTTAAAGGGTGTGTCTGCGTTCAGGCGTTGGTGCTACGGGCATACAACGAACCGATTGACAGGCTCATCAAAGTTAAAAGGAGAAAAACATGAGTACGACAGATCCCATTGCAGATATGCTTACGCGCATGCGCAACGCATCATCTGCGGGTAAGCAGACGGTATCCATGCCGTCGAGCAAAAAGCTCGTGGAAATTGCCAGAATCATGCAGGAAGAAGGCTATATCCAGGGCTTCGAAGTGGTAGCGGCACAACCCGTTTCCACTTTGGAAATCACCTTGAAATACGGTGACAAGAAAGCCAAGACCATTCGCGGTATTAAGCGTATCTCCAAGCCCGGCTTGCGTATCTATGCCGGCAAGGACGAGCTTCCGCGCGTTTTGGGTGGCTTGGGCACCGCAATCATCTCGACAAGTCACGGCGTCATGACCGACCGCGATGCCCGTAAACTCGGCGTCGGCGGTGAGGTCATCGCTTATATCTGGTAGGAAAGGAACGGTATCGCCATGTCACGTATCGGTAAGCATCCCGTGCCGGTTCCTGCCGGTGTGGAAGTTTCCATCGACGGTTCCACCGTCACCGTCAAGGGCCCCAACGGTTCCATGACCCGTACCTTCCAGCCCATCATCGGGATTTCTTTGGAGGGTGCAGAAATCGTGGTTTCCAGGCCCGATGACAGCCGTGAGGCAAAAAGCTATCACGGTTTGACCCGTACGCTCATCAGCAACATGGTTGTCGGTGTGTCTTCGGGTTTCTCCAAGAAGTTGCAGATCATCGGCGTCGGTTACCGCGCCGCACTCAAAGGCTCCGACTTGGAGTTGCAATTGGGCTATTCTCACCCCGTGTTGGTGCCGGCACCCAAAGGTATCACCTTTGAGGTTCCCAGCCCCACCGAAATCATCGTCAAGGGTGCGGATAAAGAGCAGGTCGGTCAAGTTGCCGCGGACAGTCGCAAATGGAGAAAACCCGAGCCTTACAAGGGCAAGGGCATTCGCTATGAGGGCGAATACGTACGTCGTAAGGTCGGCAAAGCCGGTAAAGACTAGGATTGTTAGAGAGGTATCGATATGGATAAGCTTCAGAAAAAACAAGCCGGTCTCCTTCGCCGTCACGCACGCGTGCGCGGCAAGATTTCCGGCACAACCGAGCGTCCGCGTCTGTGCGTGACGCGCAGCAATGCCAACTTG
>JAGCZM010000155.1 GCA_017960005.1 Eggerthellaceae bacterium | reverse complement strand
TGCTCATGGCTGCAGACCAAGGGAGTAAAGCTCATCCTCATTGCCTGCAATACCGCAACGGCCGCAGGTTTGTCACATGCTCAGGAAACCATGAACGTGCCGGTGCTCGGAGTCGTTGAACCGGGAGCCCGTGCCGCGGTCATGGTCACCCGCAACAGAAGGGTGGGCGTCATCGCCACCAAGGGCACCATCGAATCGGGAGCGTATTCGGAGGCGATACGGCATATCGATGCCGGCGTTACCGTGTTTTCCGTGGCAACTCCGAAGTTTGTGGATATCGTCGAGCAGGGAGTTCGTTTGGAGGCCGGTCCTTTAAACGGAAACGCTTTTCAGCTCTCAAAGACCTATATCCGTCCGGAGTTCGAGCAGATTGCGCGCGATTATCTGGAACCGCTCCGTCGTTGCGAAATCGATACGCTCGTGCTCGGATGCACGCATTTCCCGCTGCTGAAGCCCCTCATCGGCTCGGTTATCGGGCAAGAGGTAAAACTCATTTCCTCTGCTGCGGAGGCGGCAAGGGATGTGGCCGAGGTGCTCGAGCGCAAGCAGGCCTTTGCCCGTCCGACGCATGCCGCCCAGTATTACTTTTACACGAGCGGAGACAATGTCGAGGAGTTTAAGGCTTTCGGTTCGTGCGTGCTCGGGGTTTCCATGCAGCATGTCGAGCATGTCGACTTCTAGTTGAGGCAGTTTTATCCATGCGCCGCGTCATCATCGCCACCAACAACATTCATAAAGTCAAAGAGATCAAAACCGCTCTGAATTTTGAGGGATGGGAGTTTTGCACTCTCAACCAGGCGGGCATTTCTTCCGATCCTGACGAAACATCCGATACTTTCTTGGGCAACTCGCGCATAAAAGCATATGCGGCATGGGATGCGGCATATGCCAAGTACGGGTATCCCTGCGCGGTATTGGCCGATGATTCGGGATTGGAAGTGGATGCGCTAAACGGAGTTCCGGGCGTGTATTCTTCCCGGTATGCAGGCATGCATGGGGAAGGCGCCGATAAGGCAAACAATCTTTTGTTGCTGAATAATCTCGAAAGCGTACCGTTCGAACAAAGAACGGGGCGCTTTGTGTGTACCTTGGTGTTTCTCGATGAGGACAAGCATGAAACCGACGCCTACGGAAGTGTCGAGGGAAAAATAGGTTTTGAGGAAAGAGGCGAAGGGGGATTCGGATACGATCCGCTCTTTTATCCGGATAAATACAATAACGAAATATCCTTTGCCGAGGTATCCCAGGACGAAAAGAACCTCATCTCGCACCGCGGCAATGCACTGAGATTGTTGAAATCTCTTCTTACCAATTGATGCATTGCGTTTTATAATGACCTCCTGCGCTTATCTCGGGACGTAGCGCAGCTTGGTAGCGCGCCTGCTTTGGGAGCAGGATGTCGCAGGTTCAAATCCTGTCGTCCCGACCAGGTGCGGGCGTGGTTCAATGGTAGAACCTGAGCCTTCCAAGCTCAAGACGCGGGTTCGATTCCCGTCGCCCGCTCCAATTTTTAAGCCGTCACAACAGGTTTTGTTTAAAACTCTCGAATTGTTATGCGGCTTGAAGCGGTATCGCACATTGACAAGGTGGAGCTGCGTACTTTGCATGTTTTTGACATGTGGGGGCGACTGGTTTCGACATGGTAAGTTCGAAGTGAGGAGCAGGCCGTGTTCTCCTCGACACGATAATAAGGGGTAATGTCAATTTAATTGGCAACAAAAAATCTCTTGCTTTGGCTGCTTAAGTCCAAGGCCGTCGATCGAAAATTTATTCCTCGGTTTTCGGGAGACGTCATTTAAGAGGGATGCGTTTGGAAGTGTAATCGGTATATTCCAAACCAAGATCAAACCGGTATGGACAAGCATCGTTTGTCGGCATACACACCGTTTGTCCGAGATTTTTGAATGCCGACTAAGCTTGTAGAGCCTGACCGGGAATTTAGTATGGACCGGAGTTCGATTCTCCGCGCCTCCACCAAACAAACCATTTCATTCGAACCTCCGTGTATTCGGAGGTTCTTTTTTTACTTGGCCTGACAGTCGTTTTTCGGAAGAAACATTGTTGATGTACATGGATTGCGGCAATATCTCCTTTGTTTGTCTTTTAGGATAATGATGATGCTTGCTTGACATCGTCTGCCTTCGGCGTATTCTCATGTATAGTTGAACATAAGCGTATAAGGCTCACGTGTGATTGATGCGTGAGACATCGAGATGAGGGGGCGTTACTTCATATGAAGTCCAACAATTCCAGTTATGTTTCGTTTGTGGGTGTGTTGTTTTTGATTGCGGGCACGCTTTTGTACTTGGGGCCTTTTCTCGTATCGGAGAGAAAGATCTTGGGTAAGGTCGTAACCGAAGAAACCACCGGGTTTGATTGGGTGGCGAGTGGCGATGCCTGGAGTGTCGTTGCTTTGGTTTTGGTCGTGCTGCTCGTGCTTGTGGGCATCGTTGCCGTTGTGATGGCTCAGCTCGGCGCATCCAAAAAGAAGAAGGGTGACGGTTCCGTTTTGGCTTACGGTGCCAAGCAATTGGCAAAGAAGGGTGCCGTTGCCAAGTTCGTGTTCGTCGTCGTGTTGTTCATCATCGGCGCATTGCCCCTTATCGCCAACTTCATCGGTATCTCCGCGATAGCCGATCAGGTTGCATCCGGCGTCGCCATGACCGGTTGGCTTTCCAATTTCGTGAGCTCTGCGGTGAGCATGGGTTGGGCCTGCATCGTATCCGGCATTCTGATCGCCTGCGGTTTTGCTTTGAGCATGGGCGGCGTTTTGCTCGGCAAGAAGTAAATCTTTTAAAAACGATTGTTTAAAAAAGACCGTAATCGCATTGATTACGGTCTTTTTGTTTCTACATATCGCATGCCGTGAGGTCTTCGAAGGTCTCTCTTCGGACGACTATCCTGTCCTTTCCTCCCGAAACCATGACGATGGGAGGCCTGCAGATTCGGTTGTAGTTCGAGGCCATGGAGTAGTTGTATGCGCCCGTGACAAGGACGGCGAGGATGTCTCCGCGCACGGGGTGGGGCAGCATGACGTTTTCTTGGATGAGAGCGTCGGTTTCGCAACAACGACCGGCAACGGTGCAAAGAAAATCGGGGTTTTCGTTCATGCGGTTGGCGATGTGTACGGTGTATTCGGAGCCGTATAAGGCGTAGCGGGGATTGTCGCTCATACCTCCGTCCACGGAGACGTAGCTGCGATACCCGTCTATGGTTTTGACGCTGCCGACCGTATAGAGGGTCACGCCGGCATCGGCGACGATGCTTCTGCCCGGCTCCATCAAGATGACGGGGTAGGGCACATCCAGTTCATTGCAGCGGGCTTCTATATGCTCGGAAACAAGGCGGATATTGTCGGCGATGTCTATCTGGGGGTCGGTTTCCACATAACGGACTCCGAATCCTCCGCCGAGGTTTAAGATCTCGGCCGTGTAGCCGTACTGCGTCCTCATGTCGACGATGAACTTGAGCATGATATCCGCGGCATCGCAGAAGGGTATTTGATCGAATATCTGAGAGCCGATGTGGCAGTGGAATCCCCGCAGAGAAACGTGTTGTTTATTAAGGATATTGCCGACGAATCGCGCTGCTTGGCCGGTCTCTATCGAGATGCCGAACTGGCAATCGACCTGTCCGGTGTTGACGGCGGCAAAGGTGTGCGGATCGATACCGGGGGTTACGCGCAACAGCACATCTTGCACGATGCCGGCTTGTGCGGCATACTTATCGATGGCGTCGAGCTCTTCGTCGTTATCCACGATGAAATAACCGATTCGGTTGTCTATGGCGTAACGGATTTCGGTATCGGTTTTGTTGTTCCCATGGAAATACATGTCTTTTGCCGGGAATCCCGCCGAAAGCGCGGTGTAGAGTTCTCCGGCGGAGACGATGTCCACGCACATTTTTTCTTCGGCGGCTATTTTGTAGATGCCGCGGAAGCTGAGCGCCTTGCTCGCATAGAGGGGACGTGCCCCCCTCCCGAAATATTCATGCATCGCATCCACATACAGACGCATGTTTTTTCTGATGCGGTCCTCGTCGAGGATATAGAGCGGCGTGCCGTATTTTTGCGCGAGCATCGTCGAATCGATGCCCGCGATGACGAGATGTCCTTCTTCGTTTACGGTGAGATTGGAATGCAGCATATACAAACTTCTTTTCTTCTAATCGATTAAGCCTTGCTCACGCATGAGCGAGTACAAGACATTGCGCGGGCCTTCCGACATTTCGATCAAAGGAGGTCTCAGGTAATCTTTGCACCGACCCATGGCGGCCATGGCTGCTTTGACGGGTATGGGGTTAACTTCGCTGAACAGCGCGTTTATGAGCGGCAGGTAGCGAAGTTGAAGCTCGGCGGCACCCGCGATATCGCCCGCAAAGAAGCGTGCGCATATCTCGTGGGTTTGGCTCGGCATGATATTGGAGAGCACGGAGATACAGCCGATACCGCCAAGCGCCATGATGGGAACGATCTGATCGTCGTTTCCGGAATAGATGTCGAGCTTTCCTTTGACCAGTGCGGCGGTCTCCACGATCTTGGAGATATTGCTGTTTGCTTCCTTGATGGCGGCGATGTTGGGATGATCGGCCAATGCGGCAAACGTTGTCGGTTCGATGTTGATGCCCGTACGGGAGGGTACGTTATACAAAATGATGGGTTTGGTGCTGGCATCGGCCAAGGTTTCGAACATGCGGATGAGGCCGCGCTGCGTTGTTTTGTTGTAATAGGGCGTCACGATGATCATGGCATCAGCACCCTCTTCGCAGGCAAAACGGGTCAAATCGCGCGCGTATGCGGTATCGTTGCTTCCCGTGCCCGCGATGATGGGCACGCGGCCCGCGGCGCGCTTTACCGAAAACTCGATGGCGCTGCGATGTTCCTCATCGGTAAGCGTCGAGCCCTCACCGGTGGTGCCGGTGACCGCCAAAGCGTCGATGCCGCTTTCTATCTGCCAATCGATGATTTCGCCGAACTTATCGAAATCTATTCCGTTTTCATCCATGGGCGTGATGAGCGCCGTGGCGATTCCTTTGAAGATCGGTTGATGTCCCATAATCTATTCCTCCCAAAAACAAAAACAGCCGAAACGACTTCGGCTGCCTCATTATCCAATGTAACCGGAATGCATGTCGCACGTCATCGCGCAGTCGTATTCCGACCTTATATGGAACAAGATAGCTCTCCGCCGTATTACTGGCGACAGCCAGGTGAATCTTATTTCACCTGTCCAGCTAAACCCCCGCGCAATGGGGAACGCTTCGGCATCTGCACCTTTCGCCGTATCATGAGACCTTGCGCGGTCCTTATGAGGATACGGTTACTGATTGCCCGATGCGCCTCTACCTGTGCACGAGTATAGCGTTGCGTTTGAAAATTTGTCAAGGAAAGCGCTTCATGTACAAGGTATTCGGCCGTTTCCGAAAGCATACGGCTTCGTAATCGGGATATGCGGTCATATACCTCCCGAAACAGAGTCGTCTCGCTGTTTGTTTTTGATGAACTCTTGCGCTATCCGAAAC
>JAGCZM010000154.1 GCA_017960005.1 Eggerthellaceae bacterium | reverse complement strand
TGGCTGGTGCAATCGAGCTCATCGTGTCCGGATAAGGCGTTCAGGGCCAGCGCGGCATCCTCGACGCTTCGCGCGAACGGACCAACCTGATCGAGAGAGCTTCCGAACGCCACCACACCGTAGCGCGACACCACTCCGTAGGTGGGTTTGACGGCAACGCATCCGCAAAACGCACCGGGCTGACGAATCGATCCGCCGGTATCCGACCCCAAAGTGATGCAGGCAAGACCGGCCGCTATCGCGGCGGCGCTGCCGCCGGACGAACCGCCGGGAACGCGCTGTAAATCCCAGGGATTATTGGTCGGACCGAACGCGGAAGTTTCGGTGGAAGAACCGAATGCGAACTCGTCCATGTTGAGCTTGCCGAGCGGAATGGCACCGGCATCCAACATGCGCTTGACACAGGTCGCGGTATACGGAGAAACATAGTCTTTGAGCATGACGGATGAGCAGGTGGTATGACTGCCTTCCATGTTCATATTGTCTTTGATACCAAACGGAATACCCGCCAGGATGCCCATCTTCTCGAAGGTGTGGTTTTTGAGAGCCTCATCGATGCGGGATGCGGCCTCGTAGGCCTTGTCTTTGGTCAACTCCAAAAACGCGTGGACATCTTTATCGAAGTATTCGATGCGCTCGTATGCGGCATCGACGATTTCTTTGGCGCTCACCCGGCCGGATAAATACGCATCCCGTATATCCGATGCTCTCCAGCCGCCCAGTTTTTGCGCAAGCGATGACAAAGGCATCAGTTGTCACCTCCCGCGCCGAGGATGGACGGTATCAAAAAGCTTCCGTCCTGCTTGGCGGGAGCGTTTGAGAGCGCTTCTTCGATGGTAAAACTTTCGGTTTCGATGTCGTCTCGCATGACGTTTGACAGACTTCCTATCGGATGAAACGTCGGCTCGACGCCCTCCAAATCGATTTCGGTGATGGGATGCAGACTGTCGATGATCTCATTGAGATCGCGTGTCATGGCAGTAACCTCCTCATCGGTCAAACCGATGCGGGCGTATTGCGCTATGGCACGTATATCTTTTTCGGTGAGCTCCGAAGGCATATGACTTATGAATCCTTCCTTGTTTTATGCATAAAACCAAACGGCAAACACTATCCGACAAATAAGTCGTCGAACACGTTCAAACCGCCATCGCTTCCGTCAAAGGAAGCCACACGCTGCGCAATGGCATCGCAGGCATCCTCAACCTTGATGTCGCATCTTTTGCCGTTCTTCCTGAGTTTGAGTTCGAAGTTGCCCGCCTCGATACCGCGCTTGCCCACGATAATCTGCAGGGGCCATCCAATCAAGTCGGCTTCGGCGAACTTGACGCCGGGGCGCTCGAGGCGATCGTCGATGGCAACCTCCACACCCGCATTCGACAAATCGTCGGCGAGCTTTTGTGCCGCCGGGAACACGATATCGTCATCGACGGCCAGCGGGATGATGCACACCTGTGCCGGCGCAATGGAAAACGGCCATGAGATGCCGAACTCATCGTTGTGCTGTTCCACCGAGGCGGCCATGCTGCGGGTGACGCCGATGCCGTAGCAGCCCATGACGAAAGGCTTTTCTTCGCCGTTTTCGTCGGAGAAGGTGGCATTCATCGATACCGAATACTTGGTACCGAGCTGGAATATCTGGCTGACCTCTATGCCGCGCGCGCTATTCAAAGGCCTGCCGCATTTCGGACAGGCATCGCCGGGAGCAACGACGCACAAGTCGGCAAACGCATCCACGGTAAAGTCGATGCCCTGCTTTGCTCCCACAAAGTGGAATCCCTCTTCGTTTGCGCCGACAACCCATTTATCGGCCGATTTAAGCGCATTGTCGGCGATGACGCGGATGCCTTTGGGCAGGCCGATGGGACCCATGGAACCTTTGACCAGATGAGCTGCTTTGAGCTCCTCGTCGGTCAAAAGCTCGAACCCTTCGACCGTGCGACGGGCTTTGATGTCGTTTAATTCATGGTCTCCGGGGACAAAGAATACGACGATGTTTCCATCTGCACCTTTGCCGGCAAGGGCCTTGGCGCACGCGGCGCGACCGATACCCAAAAACGCACTCAAATCCTCGATGGTATGGATACCGGGAGTCGATACCTTTTTGAACTCGACGTCGTATACGCCGGCGGAAGCGATACACTCTCCTGCCTC
>JAGCZM010000153.1 GCA_017960005.1 Eggerthellaceae bacterium | reverse complement strand
CGAGGACAAGGGCCAGCATGCATCGCTTGAGCGTGCGGCTGCCATGGTTGCCGCCGCCAAGGGCATGGGATTTGCCGGCGTGCATCTGGGGGGCATGACGCTTTGCGCCGCCGATGTCGAAGAGATACTCAAGCTCGCCGAGCAATACGAACCGAACTGGCAAGAGCATGTCAAGGCTGCTTTGTTCGGGTTGCAAAGTGTTTCCAACTCTCTTGCGGGCAAAAAGCCCCACACCGTACCTGCGTTTTATCGCTATCGTCTCGATGAGACAACCGGTCTTACTCTCGATGAGCAATACGATCTTGTCGAAGAGGACAAAAGAACGATCATCAAGGGCAACTACGCGCTGTCCCGTGCATTCCATAAAGGCGTGTTCATGCCGCATCGTGGAATCAATTCCCTGTTCATCAAGACGGAGCAATCTTTGCAGAAAAAACAGGGCCATCTGCGCAGCCATACGTTTGAGCATGTGGGGAAGGCCTGTTTGTACGGCTGTATGGATTGCGGCGATTGCGGTTTGGCCGCAACGGCCTATTCCTGTCCGATGGCAAGCTGTCCCAAGAATCAAAGAAACGGTGCATGCGGAGGAAGCAAGGACGGTTTTTGCGAAGCGTATCCGGGCGAGCGTTACTGCATCTGGTACAAGGCATACCATCGTCTCAAGCCTTACGGGGAGCAAGACAAGCTCGGCTCATACATCATGCCGCCCAATGACTGGAGTAACTTCACCACCAGTCCTTGGGGCAACAATGCGCTTGGCAAAGACGCTTATGCAAGGCGGGAATTTTTGCCCGGCATCGAGCCTGATATCGAGTCAAAGGAAGGCCCTCGGCCCGACGCAGGCGCTCCTCGGATCTATTAGAAGTTCAGATTGCCGAGATAAGCGTCGGCAAAACCTTCATCGGAAGACAATTCCAGATAATTGCATAGAGCGGCAATCGCGCGTTCTTGTTTGCGTGCTTCATTGTTCAGCAACAAAGCCTGGGCCCCGCTTAATGCGGCGTTTCCGATGGCAAAGCATTTGCCGTTGAGCTTTGAAGGGATAAGACCCAAGGACTGCGCGGAGGCAGGTTCGATCGATTGCCCGAACCCTCCGGCCAAAAGCACGCATTCGATATCGTTTATATCGATGGACGAGGTCTGAAGAAGACGGGTGATACCGGCGGCTATGGCACCTTTGCCGAGTTGTGTTTGGCGGATGTCTTCCTGGGTCAAATATACGTTTTTCGAAAAACGGATCAAACGCATGCCGTTTTCTTCTTCGATCTTTATCCCGAAAGCCGTATTGTCCGGTTTGCCGATACGGCCTCTCTTGTCGATGATGCCGGTTTGCAGACACAACGCGATTGCGTCGATCAGGCCGCTTCCGCATATGCCGGTCGCTTCGGTCTTGCCGATGACATCGAAAGACAGTTTGTTTTGTTTATCGAGGCGCATATGAGATATGGCGCCGGGTACGGCGGGCATGCCGCAGGCGATGTTTGCCGCCTCAAAGACAGGTCCGGCCGCCGAAGCGCAGGTGTAAATGCCGTTTTTGTCTCCGAGTACCATCTCTCCGTTGGTACCCAGATCGAGCAGCAATATCGGTTTGGTGCGCTCGTTGAGTTTTACGGCGACCATGTCGGCGATGATGTCGGCTCCGACGTATCCCGAAACGCAAATCGGAGCATAGACATGCTCGGTTTGCAGAAGAGCGTTTAAACCGTCAAGTTCGTATCCGAAGTTCGACAAAGGTTTATAGGGTGCTTCGGCGATGGATGTCGGATCGATTCCGGCGACAAAGTGCATCATGACGGTATTGCCCACAAGCACCGTCGAGCGGATGGCTTGATTTGCATCCAATCCCGCGTCTTTCTTTGCATCTTTTGACAATTGAGCAAGGGCAAGACGGAGGGAGTCGATCAACTCGTTTTTATAACCGCTTTTGTATGCTTCGATTCTTGTGATGACGTCAAAGCCGTATACCGTTTGGGGATTGTTGCAGGAAGCGATTCCTTTGCATTGCCCCGTCCGCATGTCGAATATCTTGCAAACCAAGGTGGTGGTACCGATGTCGAATATGCTTCCGTATCCTTCCTTGTTTTCTTTGTCGGGAAGATACGGGCAGGCAATACCGCTTGTTTGCGCATCAATCGAAGCGGGTTTGATCAGATATATCGTCATATCCGGGGTCGGTTTGGTTTGGCAGGCAAGTGCCGGATGAGGTGTGGGGTTGTCGTGCGTGGTTATCCAAACCTCGCATGCTTTGCAAAAGCCTTTGCCCGAACATGGTGCGAAAAACCCCACGTTTTTTGCTTTGAGGGCATCAAGGACAGAAGAAAAGGAGTCTTCCATCTCGAAGGGTTCGTTGTTCAAATATGCTTTTGCCATGCCCATATTGTAAAACCAATGCATAAACAAACGAGAAAACGGGCAAATATTTGTTCACCGTTTGATTAAAAATGACCCTTTTGTACGAATGAATGCCAAAAAATGTTATTTTGTATTCGGTAAATACATATTCGTTTGATAGGTAAATAACATGGAAGAAGAGAAACTGTATTCCGAAGAACAAAACACCGTCGCTTCCCGGGAATCGGGCATAAAAACAACCATTCCCGAAGTGGAGCCTGCTCCGGTACATTCCGAGCCGCAGACGTTTGCGGGTTCGGGTATGTACGTATCCGCTCCCGCCGCAGCCATACCGCCCGCGTTTGGGGCCGGCAAGCTCTTTTTGATCGGCATACTCGGCGTGTTTTTGGGAGCGGCGATAACCTTCGGTGTCGTCAGTGCGACGTATTCTGCGGATAAACAGCGAGACATCGTCGATGATGTGGTTGCCACCTTGCGCGATGAGGCCATCGCGGCATGGGCGGGTTCCTCCCAGCAGGCAGGAAACATCATCGTCAATGCCGACGGGGAAAGCGTAACGCTTGCATCCGTCATTGCCGAAAAATGTCTTCCCTCCGTCGTGGGTATCGATGTGTACAAATACACCACCAGTGGTTCCATCTGGAGCAGCACGCGCGTGCTGACCAGAACATCGCTCGGCAGCGGCGTGATTATTCGCAGCGACGGCTATATCGTCACCAATTATCATGTCGTCGAGGGAGCCGATGAACTTCGTGTCAATACGGAGGGCGAGGAGTATGTCGCCACAGTCATCGGTGCCGATCAATCCTCCGATGTGGCGCTGATTAAAATCAATCCCAACCGTCAGTTGATCCCCATGGAGATAGGGGATTCCGACGATATCAAAGTCGGTGAGTGGGTCATGACCTTGGGCAGCCCCTTCGGGCTTGAGCAAAGCGTTGCAGCCGGCATCGTGTCTGCCACCAACCGTTCCACCACGATATCCTCTTCCGGCGGAAACGTCACCTACTACACCAATTTGATTCAAACCGATGCCGCCATCAACCCGGGCAACTCGGGAGGGGCGCTTGTCAATGCCGAAGGCAAACTCATCGGCATCAACAGCTTGCTGTATAACTCGTCTGCCAACACCTACGCGGGTGTCGGGTTCGCGATACCTTCCAACTACGCAATCCAGCTGGTAAACCAGATCATGAACGGAGAGACTCCCACTCACGCACAGCTCGGTGTGTCTTTATCCAGCGTGACCGCTTCGATGGCGAGTCGCTACGGTTTGACCGTAACGACCGGCGCTTACGTCTCGGCGGTCTACAACAATTCTTCCGCGGCTGCCGCGGGTATTCGTGTGGGCGATGTCGTCACGTATATGGGCACCAAGAAGATCAACAGCGCCACCGAATTGATTCTGGCGACCAGGTCGCATAATCCCGGCGATACCGTTACCGTTACTCTCGTGCGCGGCAGCGAAACCTTAACGTTTGAGGTAGTGCTGGGAAGCGATTGAGAATAAGAGTTTTTCTCCGTTGAAAACGTATGAAAGCGCCCCCTTGCGCATGGTCGTGAGGGGGCTTTTTCGGGTAAAATGAAGAGTTGTAAATATTTTGGCCTCGAAGGGGAGGTTTCCATGGCAAAAGATTTCGTATACAAGCGCATTTTGCTCAAGTTGTCGGGTGAGGCGCTGGCAGGCGAGGGCGGATTCGGATTCGACAAAGACATCATCGACCGCACCGTCGAAGAAATCGAGGAATTGATTGCAAACGGAATCGAGGTTTGCTTGGTTGTGGGCGGCGGCAACATGTTGCGCGGTGCCCAAAACGACCATATGGATCGCTCCCGCGCCGACTACATCGGGATGCTGGCAACCGTCATGAACTCTTTGATGCTCCAGGATGCCTTCGAATCCCGCGGCTACAAGGCCTGTGTGTTAAGCGCCCTTCCCATCGAGGGTGTGGCGCCCATCTTTTCCAAAGAGGCCGCCCTTTGCTGTATGAGCGAAGGCTGTGTCGTCATCTGTGCCGGCGGTACGGGTCATCCTTTCTTCACCACCGACGGTACGGCGGTGCTTCGCGCCCTTGAGGTCGAAGCGGATGTGCTCATCAAAGCCACCAAGGTCGATGGGGTATACGACTGCGATCCGAGAAAGAACGCAAAGGCGATTAAATTCGACACCATCACCTACCACGAGACCATCGAAAAGAATCTGGGCGTGATGGACCTTTCGGCGGTGGCCATGTGTATGGAAAACAAACTTCCCTTGATCGTGCTTAATATGAATGAGCACGGCGCGGTATACGCGGCATGCAAAGGTAAACCGGTCGGTACGACGGTTACGTTATAAAAACCAAAGATGAGGGAAAGGAACGCATGATGCTCAGCGATATCATTGCCAATGCGGAAACCCATATGAAAAAAACCATCTTGGCCATGACGGATAATTTTTCATCGGTGCGTACGGGTCGCGCAAGCGCGCTTCTTTTGGACCGCATCAGGGTTGATTATTACGGGCAGCCGACCCCCATCACGCAAATGGCCGGCGTCAAGACTCCCGATGCCCATATGCTCATCATCGAGCCGTGGGACAAGTCCGCTCTCAAATCCATCGAGCGTGCCATCCTCGAAAGCGATTTGGGCGTCACCCCCTCTAACGACGGCATGGTCATCCGTCTGCCGTTTCCGCAGTTGACCGAGGAACGCAGAAAGGAATTGGTCAAGGTGTGCCGCGGTTATGCCGAGGATTCCCGTGTCGCCATCCGCAACACCCGCCGCGATGCCAATACCGCCATCGCCAAGACCATCAAGGAAGAAAACCTGCCCGAAGACGAGCAGAAGCGCTCGGAAGATCAAATCCAGAAGATGACCGACAAATATATCGGAGAAATCGACGAGCTTTTGAAGAAAAAAGAAGCCGAGGTCATGGAGATTTAAGCTCTCTTTGGCCGGTTTTGAATCGACATGACGAACAAACCGCTGACATACATATTTCCCGATCCTCCGGCAGGGCTTGATCCGGCCTTGTTGGATTTGTCTGCCGTTCCCAACCATGTGGCCGTCATCATGGACGGAAACGGGCGTTGGGCAACCGCACGCGGTCAGGCGCGTATGGCAGGACATAAAGCGGGGGTGGAAGCGGTCAGAGAGACCATCCGCTGCGCATCGGATTTGGGTGTGCGTTATCTGACGTTGTATTCTTTTTCTTCGGAGAACTGGCGCAGACCTTTGGAGGAAGTGTCGGCGTTGATGGCGCTTTTTGCCAAAACCATGCTTGCCGAGGTCGAAGAGCTTCATAAAGAAAACGTTCGGGTGAGATTCATCGGGGATCTGTCCCGTCTTCCCGAAGAGACCCGCAGTGCGTTTGACAAGGCGCAGGCCATGACGAAAGACAACACCGGCCTGACGCTGGTGTTGGCGGTCAATTACGGAGCCCGCGACGATATCGTTTCCGCCGCACGCAAATACGCTCAAACGTGTGTGGACGCGAGCAAAGAAAACAAAGAACTTCCTTTGTTGGATAAAGATATTTTCTTCGAATATCTGGCCACATCCGATATCCCCGATCCCGATTTGATGATCAGGACAAGCGGGGAGATGAGACTGTCCAATTTTCTGTTGTGGGAGATTGCCTATACGGAGTTTTACGTGACGGACGTGTTGTGGCCGGATTTCGACAGGTATTGTTTTTTGCGGGCTTTGCTTGAGTACCAGGCACGCTCCCGCAGGTTCGGCGGTATCGGTTAGGGTTGCAGGTTATGGATAACGCGGATACTTCTTCTCAAAAACTTCGGGCACCGGGCGATTTCCCGGTGAGGTTTGTCTCGGCAGTCGTGTATTTGGTTTTGACGGTTGCCTGTTTGATGATTCATACGTATTCGGCACTGGTCATGTTGATGGTGACCGCCGGCATATGTGCCCATGAGTTTTATTACATGCTGGCCAGGGATGCCAGAGTCTTAAACGAATTGATCGGAACCATCTCCGCGGTTTTGTATCCCGCCGTGATTCATTTCTTCGGGTTGGAAGGCGCGCTGGTCCAAACCGTCGCCACTTTGCTTGTTTTGATGATTTGGTACGTGTTTGACGCAAAAGCGGGCATCGGGGATTTTGCCATCAGCTTTTTCGGAGCGCTGTATTGCGGATTGCTGCTCTCGGGAATCATCATTATCCGAGAAACGCTGCCCGCTCCCTGGGGCGCGATTCTCGCGCTGGGCTTATTCGCGAGCACATGGTTAAACGACGTGTTTGCCTACGGCGTGGGCAGTTTGTTCGGCAAACATAAAATGTGTCCGAATATCTCTCCCAAGAAAAGCTGGGAGGGATTTGCCGCAGGTATGGTCGGCTCGGTTGCCGCGTGGATCGGCATAAGCTTTATTCCCGGCGTGACCATGGTATGGTGGCTTGCCGTCATCTGCGGCATCATTTGCGGCGGTATGGGCGTGCTCGGCGACTTGGCCGAAAGCCGTATCAAACGCAACACCGGATTCAAAGACTCAGGAACGATAATGCCCGGCCACGGCGGTCTGCTCGATCGCTGCGACAGCATCTTTTTGGCATCGGTAACCGGCTGTATTTTGCTTATCGCTTTCGGATGTGTGCCCTATGTCTTCTAGGAAAAACATCGTCATACTGGGCGTTTCCGGATCGATAGGATCGCAGACCCTCGACATCGTCCGCAAACACGGCGACAAACTGAATATCGTCGGTATGTCGGTAAATACATCCGTCGACAAGCTCATGGAAGCCTCACGTGAGTTCGAGGTATCCCATCTTGTCGTTGCCGATAAGAGCAAGGCTTGCGATGATTTTGCTTTGCAAAACAAAGATTTGATTTGTTTCGGACAAGAAGCCGTCATCGAGCTTGCCAAACTCAAAGAAGCCGACATCATCGTCAACGCTTTATCCGGCGCGGCCGGTTTGTATGCGTCCGAAGCGGCATTGCGTGCCGGCAAGATTTTGGCGCTTGCCAACAAGGAATCCTTGGTCGTGGGCGGAGATATTTTGATTCCGCTTGCGAAAGAACAGG